>NZ_AQXL01000133.1 GCF_000376225.1 Effusibacillus pohliae DSM 22757 | reverse complement strand
CAAACAGTTTCAGTTGTGGTATAATAGCCATAGCAGGCGACCCTCCAGAAAATAAAATTGTGGCTTCGTCAACTACAATTTTACCACGGATGAACTCGCCTGTTTACTATTTTTAACCACATCAAGAGGCTGGGGTGGAATTTCGGAACCCGGCCTATTTTTGTGTCTGAAAGGGTACGTTTTCCGCTGATTTTTGGGGGAAAGATTATTTTCGCTTATTTCTCAGCCCTTGTCCCGTTTGGCTTCCCGGACATCGCAAAAAGCTCGTTTGGATGAATTTCCCTCCCGCCGCCGGCCGTCGCATGGCGATACGGCGTTCGCCTATTGATCCAGTCCCCGTTTTTTCAACAATCGTTGATAGTGTTCGTACAGCATCCGCTTGCGGGACTCGTCGTCCTCCGTGCTGAGATACGCTTCCCGCAACGCCAGATGCTCTTCCTGGTCCATCAAATGCTCGAAGTCCTGCGCCATCAGCGTGATGATCTGGTCGCGCTCCCGCTGCGGCCACGCAAGGAACGCAGGCCACGGGACACGCGCCATATCCCGGCGAAAATCGCGCAGCAGCACGGGCGGAATTTTTTCGTATTGCATGACAACCTCCTTTTTTCGCTCGGTTCAGTGCCTCCTCCGGTTTGCCTTCTTCCAGGCGGCGGTTTCCTCGTTCAATCCTCGCCCGCCTCTCCAAGTAAACTCCCCGACAGGTTCACCAGCGCCGCGATCGCTGGGTTTTGCCGTTTGGACGACAGGTAGGTCAGATAAAACGAGCGCACCACCGGCAGTTCCGCCAGGATTTTGATGCGGCCGTGGCGGGTGGCCGGTTGGGCGGCCAGACTCGACACGATCGAATAGCCGAGCCCCGCTTCCACCAGCGAAATCACCGCTTCCGTACTGTCCACCTGCGCCACGCAATTCAGTCTGTCAACCGATCCGCCCCATTTTCGCAGCCCTTCTTTCGCCGCGTGCCACGTCCCCGACCCTTCTTCCCGGAAAATAAACGGCTTGCCTTTCAGATCGCCGAATCCGTCCATTTCGTCGCTGTCGATCGGACCGACCAGCAGCATCCGATCCTGTGCCACCACGTGCGACTCGAACGGGTCGTCGTCCGGCTCCTTGCCGACGATGCCGACGTCCAATCGTCCGTCCCGCAACAGCCCCGTCACTTCTTCCGAATCATGCACCGTCAGGCAGACTTCCATCCGCGGATAGCGTTTCCGAAACTCGCGAAGCAGCGGCGGCACCAGATACGAACCGGGGATCGTGCTCGTCCCGATTCGCAAAAGCCCCGTCAGTTCCCCTTGCATCGCCCGGCATTCAGCCACCAGCTCGTCCCAGGCATACAAGAGCTCTTTTCCCTTCCGGTAGACAATCCGCCCCGCTTCCGTCGGCTCGACCGAATCGCGGTGCAAGAGCACCACCCCCAGGTCTTCCTCGAGCGTTTTGATCTGTTTGCTGACCGCCGGCTGACTGATGCCGAGCAGTTCGGCGACGATCGAAAAATTTTTGTGGTCGACAACCATCCTGAATGTTCGAATTCGCTTTAAATTCATGCTCCACTCTCACTTCTGCCGCACAGGGTCCGGTAGCCGCACCGGCCGCACACAGCCCGTTCATTCGTCATCGGATATGAGTCTATGGTACAACGTTCCAGCAGTTGGCTGCAAGTTTGCCGCAGGTCGTCCAGCAAACGGTCGAGCGTCGGCCCGCTGACATTCACTTCCACCGATTCACCCACATCCAGGAAGAAGAGCAGCGCGCGTTTCACCGGCTTTTGAAAAACGGATCGTGCCGCCAGCGCATACAGTTGCAGCTGCACCTCGTAGCTCTTCGCCAGTTCGGCGATCTGTTCGCCGCCGCGAATTTCGTTCGTCTTAAAATCGACGACCGTCAGACTCCCATCCGCTTCCGGGAGGATCAAATCGATAAAACCGTGCAGCATCGTCGGGCCGATTTTCAGATAAAACGGCTGTTCGCGCAGCGAGTCGCCATGAAACCACCGGCTGTTCAGGTAGCGATCGGCCATTTTTTGCAGATAGGCGATCACAGCCGGCCGTTCCTCCGGGCGGATTCCCGCCGTGCTCTCCACTTGCTTGCGGATCAGTTCCGCCGCCTGTTCGGGTTCCCGCAACTGTTCGAACAACTCATGCACCAACGTGCCCCGCAAATCGGCATGCACCCGGCGATGGTTGATGTCCGGCGCCTCCGCAGCCAACTCGTCCGCTCCACCTGGAGCGATGCCCGGTTCGGGATCGATTTCCTCTTCCTCCCTGTCAGGCAGGCTGTCAGCCGAAAGATCCGCCAGTGCCGACTGTCCGCCGCTCCTCCGCAATTCCGGCAAACGGAACAAATATTTCAGGAAAAATCGGCGCTCACACGTCCGATACGCCATATAGGCGGACGCCGAGAGCATCGGCACATGCAGCGAGTCGGGGTTGCCGGCCGGGAACAGGAGAGCGAACGAGTCACTGGTAAGCACCCCGCCTGCCTCCTTTCCCTCACAACAACCCATCCGCTCCCGCCACACTTGCCACGGCATTTGCCGGTCCCGGTCAAAACCGACCGCCGGCCAGCCCACTTCCCCATTCACAAAAATCCGATAGCCAGTGCTCGGGTCCCCTTTTTCCAAAATGCCGCAGGCGATCTCGTCAAACTTCGGGAAGCCGGCGTGCTCCAGAATCCATTTTTGCCAGGAGGTCGTCTCCCGTTTCGGTTTCGTCGCCGCCAGAATCAAATAGTCGCGGGCTCGGGTCATCGCCACGTACAGTTTTCGGTGTTCTTCCAGCAGTTCCCGTTCGCTTTCCTGCTCTTTCATGCGCAGGAACAGGCCGTCTCCTTGTACCTCCAGCTCGCCGTCGGCAGCCGTTTCGCCATACCGCTCCGCTTTCAACCCGATCCCCATGCCGGGCCGAATCAGGCAGCGGGCGGTATCCCCCGTTTGCAGGGGGCGTTTCAAATCCGGCAAAATGACCACCGGGAACTCAAGCCCTTTGGAAGCATGCACGGTCATCAGCCGAACCGCCCCACCGCCGGAACCGCTTCCGCCGCCCAATTGGGCTTCCGTCTCCTGCACTTCCTCGTCCCGCATCCGCTTCAAATATTCGACGAACTCCGCGACGCCATACCCCTCTTTTCGTTGCAGTTGCTCGGCAATCTCCAGCAGTTTCAGCACGTTCGCATACCGCTGCTCGCCGCCGAATCCGGCCAGCAGCATTTGCAGATAACCGCTTTCCCGCAAGATCGATTCGAGAAAATCGGTCAACCGCCGCAACCGCCAACTTTCCCGCCATTCCGAAAGCTTCCGAACCGCCCGGACGGTCTTGGCAAATTCCGCCTCTCCCAGCCGCGCTTGCAACCGGACGCGGGAGACTGCGTCGGCGGCCGCCATAACTGCCAGCCCCTGCTGAATCGAGCCCTCCTGCGCCAGCCAAAACAGCGTTTCGTCCGACAAAGCGACCACGGGAGACCGCAGCAGAGCGGCCAACGCCACTTCGTCGGCAGGGTCGACAATCGCGGTCAGCCATGCGCAAAGATCGGCAATTTCCTGTTTTTTATAGAATTGCCGCCCTTTTTCCACCGTATAAGGGATGCCGTACCGCTGCAGTGCCTGCTCATACACTTGCAAATGGGTCGTGGCGGAAAACAGGATCGCGATGTCCCCGTAGCGAACCGGCTGCGGCGTTTCCTCCCGTTCCCCCGCCCGCTTCCGGTACACAAGCGGCAACCTGTTGTCCACCAATTCGCGAATTCTGCGGGCGATCAAATCGGCCTCCCCGTCGCGCGCAGCTGCCTCCGCATCGGCCGAATGGACGAGAATCTCCACGCACGGGTTGCCGTGTGCCGGATTCCGCGCCGCATGCAGCGGAGCGAACCGGACCTGTTTGACATGTTCGGTATCGGCGCTTTGCATCAGATTCGCAAAAAAATCATTGATGTAGTTGATGATTCCCGCCTGCGTCCGGAAGTTGACGCCCATATCGATCAGCCGATCGCCGCCGGCCCTGCGGTGCTCCTCTTCCACTTCCTGAAACACGTCCACATCGGCGCCGCGAAACTTGTAGATCGACTGTTTGCCGTCGCCCACCAGGAAGCGTTTGACGTTGCCGCTGGCGCTCGTAATGCGGTCGAGGATCGATTTCTGGAGGCGGTTGGTGTCCTGGAACTCATCGATCATCACAAACCGGAACCGTTTCCCGTACAGCGCCGCCACATCCGGGTACCGTTCCAGCATCCTGGCGGTGATCCGTTCCAGATCGTGAAAATCGAGCGCGTGCCGCCGGTCTTTCTTCTGCTGATAACGAGCTTCCAGTGCCTCCAGCAATCTGCAAAATGAGCGCGCACGATCCATTGCGTCCGGCCCGACTTCCAGTCTCATCAGCTTCGGCAGCAAGACTTCTTTCAACCGTTCGTGCGCATCCCGCAACGACTCGGAACCGTATTTGCGCCAAATGGTGTTCCGCAAATCCCGCAGCGTCCGCCGCACCTGCGGATCGGTCACCCCGTCCCAGGTGCGGAGCAGGGCCGATTTTTCCTCCCACCGGCGAACCCACGCTTCCATCTGGACGGCGTACTGCGGCAGCTGCTTCTTGTTGGCCAGCAGCTCCCCCAACTCCGGTCTGACGATCGTATTCACGAGCCGGTCGATCTCATCGACCATCGTTTCAATCTCCGCCCGCATGGCTGCCAGCGACCGCTCCGTATCGGCCAACACCCGGTCGACCGGGTAATCGAACATCTGCATATCCTCATATGCCTGCAACAGCGATTCGGTCATTCCCCGCCGACCACCCCACGCCAAATACAGCGGCTGCACCTCGGCAAACCGCTCGCGCAGGGCCGCTTCCAGCACCTCTTCGACCGCCTCTTCCAGCAAGCGTCGAGCCTCATCCGGCTCGAGCACCTCTGCCAGCGGATCGACCCCCGCCTCCACCGGATGCTCCTTCAGAATCCGCATGCAAAATCCGTGGATCGTCGAGATGATCGCCGAGTCCAGTTCGCTGCGAATGCGGCGCAAGCGCTTTTTTTCCAGGAGGTCGGCCGTTTCCGCGATCCATTTCTCGACCGCCGTGCGAATCCGCCGTTTCATCTCGGCTGCCGCCAGTTCGGTGAAGGTGATCGCCACGATCTGGCCGGGCCGGGCGCCGCGGACCAGCATCTCCATATAGCGTTCGGTCAGCACCCACGTTTTTCCCGAACCGGCTCCGGCCGCCACCAACAGATCCTGATCCAGATTTTCGATCGCTTTCGCCTGCGCCTCGTTCGGTTGCGGGTTTCTTACCCGCCGGATCGGTGCATCAAACGTCATTCCGCCCCCTCCTTTTTCGCCGCGTCAAACCGGCAGACAGCCAAATACTTGCAATGCGGATCGCATTCCACCCGCGGCCGCGCGTCGAATACCCCGTCGCGCAAAGCTTCCCGCTGTTCGGCGATCCGTTGCAGGGCCTCATCCAGCACAGCCTGCAGGTCGTCCTGCACGTCCGATTTTTTCGTGTCGGTTATTCCCCACATCCCGGCCTCCGCCGCCCATACGCCGACCATTTTGACAGGTAGCGGAGACAGTTGGCGGAAGCCGCCGCCAAGCGGTGCCAGCTCGCGTCCCTGCTGTTTCGCCCATTCGGCGTATGCGGCCAGATACAAGGGCAGCTGCCAGTTGGTGCCGTCCTGCAAATCCTTGATCCCTTTGTATTTCTTCGGGTGTAAGCCGGTCTTGTAATCATAGATGGCAAACTGCGACCCGTCCTCCGTCAGATCGATCCGGTCAACCTGGCCGCGCAGCCGCATCCATTCGCCGCCCACCGGGACAACCACCGGTTCATCCGTCGATCCGGCATCCACCGCATGCCGCTCGTCCTCCCCAATATGGCCGCCGAACGACCATTCCAGATGGGCCGGCCGCATCCGCGATTGCATCAGCCGCTCCAATTCACGCTCCAGCCAAAGCCGCAACTCTTGCTTGAGACGCAGCTTTTCCGCCGGCCAGTAAGGCGACGCCGCCAACTGCGTGCCTTCCCACTCGAGGCAGGTCTGCTCAAAAACCGGCTCGAACCGTTCCAGCACCATTTGTACCTGTTCCGCACCGACCTGATTTTCCTGCGTCAGGGGCAGCAGCAGGCGACGCGTCAGCGTGTGCAGAAAGATTCCCTTGTCCTGCACCGGAATCCCGTCCTCCGCCGCTTCCCGCGGTTGAATCCGCAAAATCCTGGCAGCAAAAAACTTGAACGGGCAGACCGCATAATCGTTCAGAACCGACACGCTCCACGGGTAGTCCGGGCCAAACTTCTCGCGCAAAATCGCCTTGATCGCCGGATCCTGCAACCGCCCGGCAAACCGGCTGGGGTAACCGCTGCTTCGTTCCCACTCGACCGCCAACCGGTCCAGGATCTGGCCCCACGAGAGTTCGGGTGCCGCCTGCAGCCGCTCAAGCGCCCGTTCATCAGGTTCCTCCGCCACGTGCAGGGACGGCTGCCCGCCCAGCCAGATCGCTGCCCGTTCCCGCCATTCCTGGTGGCTTGACAACTCCTCCCATCGATCCGCAATCGGCAAGCTGGACATCGCGCTGCGAAAACGGGGCGGGGCTGTCCACTCTCCCGGCTGCAAACAGCGAATCACCGCTTCCAGATACGGCGACGGCAAGTTCCGCTCGTCCGCTTCCGGGCTCTGATAACCAAGATACAATTTTTCGCCCGCCGCCTGCACGCAGTAGCGGAACAGCAGATTTTGCAACTCCGTCTGTTCCCACCGCTGCAAAATGGCCGCCTGCCCGTCCGCCGCCCGTACGATTCGTTCGATCAGCCAATGATCGGCCGGCTTTTTCGGATACCGCCCCTCATTCAGTCCGAGCAGAAACACGCCGCGGTAGCTGAGACCCCGCATTTCCTCCGGACGATAGACGCGAACGCCTTCCCCCGCTCCGGCATCGACTTGCACCTTCATCTGGTGCAACAACTCCCGCCATTCCTGCCAAAACGCGGCAAACGGCACTTCCCGGTCTCCGTACAGTCGTTTCGCCCGTACCATGCTAGCCAGGATGTCCTGGCAGGTCTGCCACGCCCGCAGATCCCGGCGCAAATCTTCGAGCCGGTAGACGCCGCCCTGCGCCGCCCGCTCATACAGTTCCTCCACCAATCGCAGGCGAGAAACCAGTTGACACAGCGCTTCCGCGTGTTTCGCACAGGTCGTTTTTTCCGGAAATTCGGCCTGCGCCTCGCCGACGGCCTGCAGGATGTAGCGGACAACGGGCACCTCGACCAGATTTTGGATCTCGGCAAGCCGCACGGCGATCCGATTGTCACGGAACACCCGCCGGATCAGCGGCCGATAGGTGGCATCATCCGCCGTCACAATGGCGATCTCACTGAGATCCCAGCCCTGCCGGACCAGCCGCTTGATTTCTTTCGCGACCGCCCGCACTTCCTGCAGCGGCGAGGTGCTCGGAATCAGTTCCACCCCGCTGGCGTCCATCCGCTCCGGCTGGTCCTCAAACAAAGCCCGCGCCAAGCGGACGAAAGGGGCAGGGTCGGAACCAGTGCCGATCACGGAACCGCATCCGTCCGCACTCGGCCCCCCCGCGCCCGCCTCCCCACCAAGCTCCACATGTTCCACACCGATCGCGTGCAAAGCGGCGATCAGACGGCTGCGGCTTTGCTGCAGCAGGCTTGTCCCCTCCGCCCGGGACGGATACGGCATAAAAATCTCCACATGCGGCACATGCCGGCAGATCGCTTCGACGATCGGAAACTGCAACGGTGTCACCGTCAGAAAGTCAATATACACGGTGTCGATTCCGGCCAACAGCTCTTCGCCGCAACGCAGCAGATGCTCCGCCGCCACCCGGTACCCTTCCTGCCGGTCGAGCAGCCGCCCGGCCGTATGATCCCGCAGCAACTGCTGATAAAAACGATAGACGCAAACAAACGCGCGAACATACTTCCGGTCCGCGTCACCCGCATCACCTTCCACGTTCGGACGCAAACAGCCCGCAACAGCGTCACCTGAACCTCCAACAGCCGCCGAACCGCCCGCTGCCAGCCACGTCTGCATCGCTTCCGGAAAAATCCCCGAGCTCTTCATCTCCTCAATCGCCTCCATCAGCGACCGGAGAAAACCGGGCTTGTCCGCAATCCGCCCAAAAGCGGCGGCCTCATCGCCAGCCAGTTCCAACGCCCGCGTCAGCACGGCCAATTTTGCCTGTTCATCGATTCGGATGACGCGCGGTTCCTTCGACAACCCGAGATCGACCATGTCGTCGAACGTACCGATCTGATCGGACAACCCGAGGTCCGATTCGGCCAGGCTCTCCCGCACCTGTCGAATCAAGTGGCGCGTTGGCAGCAGAAAGCGAAAATTGCGCCGTCCTTCCCGCAGCGCCTGTCTGCATTGGTCCGTCCAACGCTGCCGCAACTGGTCTGTATACCATCCGGTGTAGATTCGCTTCATGAGAACCTCCGCTGCAAACTGCTGATCCTGCAAGAAATATTTCGCCGCTTGGAACGGCAACCCCTTTTTGGCCGAAAAACGACCGGCCGCTGCACTGATCGCCCCATTACCTTACCCTGGTCAGCCGGTAACTGGAAATGTAAAGCGGCTGCTGCAACAACACGGTCAGCGGCGCCCACGGATTGTGCCGCCCCGTTTTCACTCGCGACAAGCTGATGGGTGCCAGGTTGGTCCGCTCCGTGCAGCTCGCCCCCGTCGTGCGCCGCCCCAAGCGGATACCGGCCGGGCGGATCCGCACCATACGAACGCACAAAAAGACAGGTGCGCCCAATTCGCAACACCCGTCCGCCAGTTACCGAAACGGCCACAGCAAAGGCACCAGCAGCAGCAAAGCAAAGAAGAAAATCGCCAGCGGCAGCCCGAAGAACCCCTCTCCCGGAAAGGGTGGTTTGTATAGACTACGAATGTCTGCTGACCGCCAGCAGGGTAGGCGGCTGATTTTTCTGGTTCAAAAATTGGTACCACAACACTTGCGCCTGTTTCTGATCCAGCCCGCCGGCCCAGGCGAGCACCCGCTCGGCCTCCTGCTTGCCGCCCGGATGGCCGCTGTACAGCACGGCGGTGATGATCCCGCCCGGCGCCAGCCAGTCAAACGCCGCTTGCAACGCCTGCAGAGTCGTTTCCGGCCGGGTGACGACCGCCTTGTCCCCGCCCGGCAAGTACCCGAGATTAAACGTCACCGCCTGAATCTGCCGCCGCAAATCGGGCGGCAGCAGCTCCACCCACCGCTCATGCCCCGTATGAAAAAAGGTCACACGTGACAGCAGCCCCGCTTCGGACAGCCGGGCTTCCGCCGAAGTGAGCGCCTGTTTTTGAATGTCAAACCCGTAGACGTGCCCCGTCTCGCCCACACATTCTGCCAGAAAAAGCGTATCGTATCCGTTGCCAACCGTCGCATCCACCGCAATCGAACCGGCGGAAAGCCGCTCACTCAACAAGATCTTCGCCTGCTGCAGCACGGACGGGATCCGCCAGCCGCTCACAGGATTGTCTCCTTTAACACCGGCAATTCGGTAAACGATGCCTGCGGGTTGCAGAGCGGTCCTGTCTCCGGCGTCCAGGCCTGTTGCGGGATCCAGAGGCGGCCCTGCCAGGTGTTGCGGCGTTCCAGCTCCCCGTCAATGCCGTTTAAGACCCCCCACTTATCCAGGCTCCACATCGGTCCGATCAAAAGATCCGGCGGGCCGTCCCCCGTCAGCCGGTGCACCACCATCTCCGGCGGCAAAATCTCCAGCATGTCCACCACCAGCCGGATGTATTGATCTTTTTCCAGAAACTTGAGGCCGCCCGCCTCCCACAGTTTGACCAGCGGCGTATATTTCAGCAGGTGCAGCAGATGAATCTTGATCCCCTGCACCGGCAGGTTGGCAACCGCCCTGGCCGTCTCCATCATGTCTTCCTCCGATTCACCGGGCAGCCCAAGGATGATGTGGGAACAGATGCGGATGTTGTGCTTGCGCAGTTTCTCCACCGCATCCAGATAACACTGGTAATCGTGGCCGCGGTTGATCAGCAGCGCCGTGCGCTCGTGCACCGTCTGCAATCCCAGTTCCACCCACAGGTAGGTTTTCTCGTTCAACTCGGCTAGCAGTTCCACCACATCATCCGGCAGGCAGTCGGGCCGGGTCGCGATCGACAGGCCGACAACGCCATCCTGTGCCAGAATCGTTTCGTACATGGCGCGCAATTCGGCCGCCGGTGCGTACGTGTTGGTGAACGCCTGAAAATAGCCGATATATTTGGCGCGCGGCCATTTTTTGTGCATCCGGTCACGGATCTTGCGAAACTGCTCCTCCAGCGGATCGCGTCGATCGCCGGCAAAATCGCCCGAGCCCTCCGCCGAGCAGAACGTACAGCCGCCGGTACCTTTCGTCCCGTCCCGGTTGGGGCAGGTAAAGCCCGCATCGAGCGGCACTTTGAACACTTTCTCGTTGAACATTTGCCGCAGATGATGATTCCACGTATGATAGCGTTTTTTATGATAACCGTCACCGCCCCAAAACAGCGGCGTTCGGCTGCTCGTTGCGATCTGTTGCATGCAGGTCTCCTCCTTTCGGCGAAACTGTATCTGCTTAGGAAGGTGCCTATTGTCTGATTGTACCAAATCTGCTGGGCATTTGACACGGGAACCCTGAAAAATCGGTTTGCTTGCAGGAATCGGACGTGCCATACTCGATATATGATAGAATGGTGGTTCAGGATTTCGCTTAAGGGAGTGAAACCATGAAATTATTATTTGAATCGTTCCGTACGATTAACCGCAACCTCGGCATGATTTGGCCGCCGGTGGTGACCGCTCTGGGATTTCTGCTGCTGCTGCTGATTCCCGTTGTGTTCCTCGCCGTTTCGTTCAGAGGCCTGTTCGAGCATGGTCTGCGGCGGGATCAGTTTGATCCGGATCTGTTGTTTGGCGTGCTGGGTCCGGGCGTTCTCGTGCTGTTGTTCGTTCTGTTCTTGCTGTTTCTCTTGTTGGGATTGTTCGTCACCGCATTTTTCAATGCGGGCTTGTATCAACTGGCATCGTCCGTTTTGGACAGGAATAGGCACTATTGGCGCTCGTATTTCAAGGGCGGTTTCCGTTTTTTGGGATGGAGCGTGCTGTTTGTCCTAATTTCGTTCGGCATCAACCTGTTGGCCGACATCGTCGGCTCACTAGTGCTGCTTGGCAATCAGAATGGAAAAAACGCTGAAAAAATCGTCTCGTTTCTCCTGGGCATCGTTGTGCAATATCTGCTTATCCTTTTCTATCCGGCGCTGATCGACGGGAAGGAAAAGTTCGGAAAAGCGCTGGGTACCAGTTTCCGGTTCGCTTGGCAAGCTTTCTTGGAAACGATTCTGCCCGTGATCGGGTTGTTCATAGCAGGCATGATCATCGTGTTCACCCTGGTCGGCATCGGGGCGGTTACCCATCCGGTGATTTCCGTACTGATCGCAATTCCGCTCGGACTGTACCTGATTCCGTTGCTCCCTGTCTGGGCCACGCTCGTCTACCGTAAGCTGACCCCGCCGGCTGAACCGACCGATCCGGCCGCGACCGACCTGAAAATCGGCTGATTGCTGGGCGTACCACAAAAACCGCTCCCGGGGCGGCACTCGCTCCCCCGGGAGCGGTTTCAAATTGTCTAGGGCTTCTTCTTTGTATCTTCGGTAGCTTCTTTTTTACTTTCGCCGGGTGATCGAACCGGAACCGCCGACTCGCGTTTTCGGAGGAGAGTTGTTCTTCGGCGGGGAAAAGCTGGAAGAACCGGACTTCGGCCCGGTGTCTGCGCTGACGGAACCGGAACTTCCGCCCGATTTGACAATCGAGCCGCTGCCGCCGGTTGTCGGCGGCGGACCGGGATCCTTCGTCGCGGAGGAAGGCTCTTTTTTCGTGATGCTGCTGCCTGCTCCCACCGACGTGCCAGGTCCGTCCGAACCGCCAGATGCGGCGGGTTTGTCGCCGCGTCTGATGATCGATCCGGTCCCTGGCTTGGTCAGCGGCGGGAACTGTTTTTTCTCTTCCGGCGTCGGCGTGTGGTACGGCACGTTTGGCTTGTAGATATCGCGGCTGGTGTAGCCCCGGTAGCTGCCAGGATGATGTTTGTGCGAATCAAACAAGTCATCCAGAATGCTGCCGAGAATGTACCCTTCCAAAAATCCCGGGCTGTAATTGTTCCGGACAAATTCCTTGCTATCGACCTCAATCAGCGTATCGCCCGGCTTCTGCGGATCCCGCTGCAGATGGTACAATTCGTCCGGATAGATCAGAAACATCCGCTCGGGATCCTGTCGGGACATTTCCTGTGGTTTTCGCTGTTCCGCAAGTTCCTGCGCCACTTCCGGCACCGTCATGTTTTCCGCCCGGTAGACGCGGGACGTTTTCGCCCCTTTTTGCGTGACCGATTCGAGCGGATACAACGAGCCGACCGGATTGCTGCCGCACCCGGTCAAGAGCGACACCGACAGGGCGACCGCGATCAGTAACTTGAGAGATTGCGCCAGCCGCTGCATCCTGCTTCCCCCTTAGCTCCCGCGTAACACCTGCACATCGGCGGGCAGCACCGCCGTTCCTTCGTACAACATAAACCGCCCGTCCTGCCATTCGATCCTCAACAGCTTCCGGTCATCCGACTGAAACTGCCAGACGTACTGTTCGCCTCCACTGGAAAACGGAGTTTTTCCCGCCACCGTCACCCGTCCCGCATATTGCTCCTGTAGGTGGTAGGCGGTGCCGTCCAGTTCGATCGTCGTCGGCACTTCGTTGAACGAATCGAGCCGCCCGTCAATCGGTTCGTACAGCGCGTAGACGGTGCGCTCCCGTTCCTCGATGTGCAGATAGCGGACTGTGTTGCCGTCCTGCAGCGTCAGCAAAACAGCGTTCCGTTGCGAATTGCGCGTGCGGCCCGTGACCTGGTAGGTGACCAGCGACACTTCAATCACGTCGCCCGGGCCGACGGTCAGGATGCTTTTTTCCGGCTTCGGCGGTTCCGGCTGCTTGAGCAGATTTTTGATCCGACCGAACAGACTCATCATCCGTACTCCTTTCTGTCCGTTACAGACACGCCGCCAAAATCAGGGCGCCGACCAGATGCAGCGACCCTGCCAGCAAAGCGTGCGCCACTTTGCCTTGCCGCGTGCCCTCGTCCAAATCAAGTCCCACAGCGGTCTTGAGCGCCCGGCGGACGATCATCTCGACAATAAACAGGATGACAAATGAGACCGCCGAGGCCAGCAACGCCTGCCACAGGTCGTTCGCTTTGGCAATCGACTGGGACAAAATATACCCTTGCGCAAACAGTTTCATCACAAACCGGGTGGTGACCGCCGTGTTTCCGTTTCGCATCTCCGCCACATCGCGATAGCCGGTAAAGAGGCTGTCAATCGCCATCAGGACGCCCAACAGCACCGCCCCGGCGCCCGTCCATACAAACATGCCTACTATATTCTGCCAAGTCATCCCGCTTCCTCCTGATCCCGCGAAAAAACGCGCCGCTTCGCGGCATCTTGCAAAATCAACCGTTCAAGAAGAAAGGGAAACCGCGCGAGCGGTTTGCCCCCTATTCGTATTTCTTCATCAGTTCCGCCAATTCGTCGTCGATCTCTTTGTTACGGCTCAGCTTCTCGAACTCCTCGTCGAGCGATTTTTCCTTTTTGTAGATTTCGCCGCTGGCTTCCGCCTCCGCTTCCATTTGCAGCACCTTTTCTTCCATCCGCTTAAGACCGGCCATCGCCGAATCGGATCCGATGCCGGACAGCGCCTTGTTGATGTCTTTCTGCGCTTTCGCCGCATTAGCGCGGGCGACCAGCGTTTCCCGCTTGTTCTTCAGTTCCGTGATCTGCTTGCGCATCTCTTCCAGCTTCGCACGCAACTGATCGGCCGCCAGCTTGTTCTTTTCATAGCTCAGCTTGTACTCGTTCATCTTCTGCTCGGCCGCTTTTTTCTCTTCCAGCGCTCGGCGGGCGAGTTCCACGTTTTTCGCCTGCGCGGCCACATGTGCCTGTTCGTCGCGCTTCTTGACCAACGCCTCCTGCTCTTCATACAGCTGCTTGAATTTTTTCTCCAGCACGATTTGGGCGGCCACAGCTTTTTCCGCTTCTTCCAGGTCCTCCTGCATGTCGCGCAGGTACTGGTCGGTCATCTTCACTGGATCTTCCGCCTTTTCAATCAGCGTGTAGAGATTGGCCAGTGTCAGGTCGCGCAAACGTTTAAACAGTGACATCGAGCGTTCCTCCTCAACATGTGATCGGATTATCGGGTTTCTGATGATTTAGTACGGATCAGGCGAAAAAAGGTTTCACCAAAAAATCGGGTCGTCCGTTTCAGTGCCTGCCGCGGCCGCTGCGGCCGCCTCCGGTGCGGACGTGGTTTGCGTCAGTTCCTTGCGGACCAGCAGCGGACCCAGAAGGCGAGCCCCATGACGATCACAACTCCTACGACAATCCTTGGAACCAACAGAAAACTCGGCATTTGCTCTCCTCATAGAAACAGCACATTTTACCACGCGTTCCGACACCTCCAGCATCCCATTTCCGCTTTGCGATCGTCACGCGACATCTCTATATCCGAATTGCTGCCCAACAAGTTTCAGAATCTCGCCGCCCACTTCCACTTTTTAGTATATCAACCAGTATTTAATCTGTGAACAAAAAAGGAACTTTTTCTGAGAGGATCGAATTTTCTATCTATCCTTTACGAAAGAAGGGGCTGTCCGATGGAGTTCGCGAGGTCTTCGTTCTGGCTTGTTGCGTTTTCACTTGTCGCGGTATGCATTCTGGGAGGGCTGCTGGGGCGTCTGCTGGCTCCCAGGGTTCCGCAAAAATGGGCCCGTCCCCCGTTGCTGATGCCGGCCGCCGTCTGCATCGCGGTGCTACATGCCAATCTGTTTCATTCGCTACTGCACGTCGGAACCGCTTATCTCAACCACTATTTTTTCTTCTGGTGGCCGCTCTGCCAGGCGATTTGCCGCTACCATAAGCGGGTGGACCAAGCGTCCCCGACTCTTCGCTTGCATAAACCTTCCAATATAAGAGGAAACTAAAATGGCAAGCGATTCTTCGGCCGCCGGAATCCCGACATGGCCGAAGCAAGGGGTGAAAACGAGTGACCCGTGTCTCTCCGATACTGCAACAATTCTGGGACCAAAATTACCAGTCCAATAGCAACTATTTTGCCTGTTGAATTCATCCGTATTCCCCCACGAAATCCATTGTCTATACCTTTACAGAAAGCGATTCTTAATAATTTTAAAATCCCTCTATACACCATTATAAGATATATAGAGGCAGTTTGTAATCATACCTGAGAAGAAATTTGATTAAAAGTCAGGAACATAAAGGGTATCGTACTCATCCCCAGTGGTCAGTGTAGCAGTTGTCCAACCTAAATTCGGATCCCAAACGGTTTCATTACAGGTTAGTACATTATCCATAGCAACAACCAGATTGCCCCAGGTATTATCCATTATGAGCCCAGGTTGGTACGTGTAAGTACTAGTTGAAGCGCTAGAGCCAGGTTTGTAGTCATGGTTCCAACCTGCAGACGTATATCCGCTCCATGAATGCGTTACATAGACAGCGGGTAAACTGTAATTCCACGTAGCTCCAATAGTAAGCGTTGGATTTGTTGTATCAGGTAAACTTTGCAATATTTTTTGTCCTGAATAATTGTTTGTAACTCCAAACCAGGTTGCTTTTATTGTACCGGCGTTTAGAGCTTGTGTCTGTCCAGAATTTTTGATTTCCCATTTGCTATAGGTGCTATCGTGATAACCCCGCTGTAGTTCCGTGTAAACTTTTAACTGACCGACAGTATTTCCAAGACCATCCACACAGGTATAAAGATTACTGTAATAAAAGTAATTCCCACTACCATTAAGAGAACCCCCTCCGGGAGTAGTACTTTGCGGCTGTACAGTCATGATTGATGGTGACTGGTTCCCTGTATTAAAATGTTTTACCGCATCTTTTACAATCTGATCCGTACTTACCTTTTTGTTATAGTAAAAAGCTGTTAGTGATGTGGTCTGTTGGCCCGCCGGCTTATAGATGGCAACGGCTTGGAAGTTATCACTGTGAGTTTCCACGGGTCCGGTGACATTAAACAGTTTATACACCAAAGAATCGTTTAATTTTTTGTCCTCATTTCCGTGGAAGACTATCATCGCTCCGTTATTTAGAGCTTCACGCAAATTTGCAATAAAAGGCGAATTGGCGAGTTTGTTAAATGCTTGCTCGTCGTATTTTTCACTTTGTTCTTTTGATGCTGCCAGCGCTGTTGATGGACCATCGACCAAATTTCTATTCACTACAATAACCTTAGCACCAGTAAAGTCATACTTTGCACTATGCCAATTGTAAACACGTGAAACATTGGAACCCCAAGATTGATTTGTTTCATCCGTAATCACAATAGCCGGTTTGGAGCACGTTGGCTGAGCTGCAGTCACCAATGGAGTTACTGAACTCAAAATCATTGAAGTCAACGCGACAGAAAGTAACAATTTTACTTTCCTCATTAACATTTCCTCCTTTTAAGTGACAGTTAGTAGGACAGACGTCCATTGAAGAGGAAATTTTGTGCTACGAAATTACAGTAAAAATAACGTATGTATATAAATGTTTTTCTATTTAGCATAAAGAATATCAAATGACATATTTTTTGTCAACAAAAATATTTCGATTATTTTAGACAATATACATTTCAAATTCCCCTCAACAAAAACGGGCATATAATGAACACAAGTTTCGAATAAAATTTGAGTAAGAATGGAGCTTGTTCAAAGGAAGTATCAATTTATCGGAAAACTCCTGTATGTCTATCGTTTTTCCTTTTTTATCCGAAATGAAGATCTGCCTCCCCCAATCGCCCTTACTTGATCGCCGACGAAAAGAGCATCAGGCCCCTTTCCTGCCGCTCTTGCATAGCACGATCCGACGGCTGTGCCGTCGTGACGTGACTTGTACCTCTGGGTACATAACAAAACTCCCCGGCCGTCACCGGGGAGTTCCGCTTAAAACATCCGTTTCACAACTGTGGACGTATGCCTCGGGGCCCAGCCTCTTCGCTTGCATAAACCTTCCAATATAAGAGGAAACTAAAACGGCAAGCGATCCTTCGGCGCCGGAATCCCGGCATGGCCGAAGCAAGGGGTGAAAACGAGTGACCCGTGTCTCTCCGATACTGCAACGATTCTGGGAGCAAACATTAAAGACGATGCCGAAAAAAGAGGTGCAAGCCTCCCTAAAAGAGATCGGCTTTCCTTACCCGACCGGCAACCTTTCGAAGGAGCAAGTGCGAAAATTGCTGTACGGCTTCCTGGCGCAGCTTGACGAATCGCTGCAAGCGGACGCGATTCAGACGATCAGCGAAAAACGGTAAACGAGGCTGCTTGCGAAACACTCTTGGAAGTCCGAAACTATAACAGAGATCGGGTTTTGCCTTACAAGTGGACAAGCAATCGCCCTCCCCCGCCAGACAAGAAAGAGGGCGATTTTTACCATGCGAATCAACCGCCATTAATGCGCTTCCGACATTGGCCGCATCAACAGTTCCATGATCCGGCTCTTGGGACTTTGCTCCAACACGAACCGAACCGCCTTCACGACATCATCCGCATCCAGGAATTCGCCCAGACGGGGATCCCTCTCCGTACGGCCGGTGCCGATCGCAAAATGGGTGCGAATCCCGCCGGGGCAAATGTTGGTCACCTTGATTCCAAACGGGCGTAACTCCTGGTCGAGCGCTTGCCCAAACCCGACCTGTGCGAACTTGGTCGCGCAATAAACGCTTTCCTGCGGCAACCCCTTGACCCCCGCAACCGATGCGATATTGACGATATTTCCCTGTCCCCGCTGTTTCATATGCGGCACCGCATAATACGTGTAGACAAACGTGCTGCGCATATTGCTGTTCATCATCTCGTCGTAATTGGCCACCGTCAATTCCTCAAGCAGCCCGTATTTGCCCATCCCGGCGTTGTTAACGAGCACGTCGATCTGGCCGAACGCCGCCAGCACCGCGTCCACCAATTCCCGCGCCAACTGTTCGTCCGCCGCATCGCCGGCCCGCCAGATGACCCGTTCGGACGATGCGCCCAACTCCTCGACCAGTGAAGCTAAATCCGCTTCCGCACGGGTGACCAATCCCAAGCGATACCCATCTTCATACAGCGCCTTGGCAAGCGCCCGTCCGACGCCTTTGCCGGCCCCCGTGATGATCGCCACTTTACTCATCTGTCGCTCCTCCTCCGTTCAGTGGATTCCTTTCCTTTCGAGCTCAGACAAACGGTGAAACTGTCCCTGCAGCACACCGTACATCTGCCGGTACACCTCGTAATAGTCGTTGTACCGTTCGTGCCGCTCCGGATCCGGCGCAATCCGATCTCTGATTGCGATCAAACGTTCGCAGGCATCCTCTATACTTGCGAACCACCCCGCTCCCACACCCGCTAACAACGCTGCCCCGTAAGCAGGGCCTTCGTCGGCAGCCAGGACCACCACTTCGATCCCCGTCACATCGGCGATGATTTGCCTCCAGACGGGGGATTTGGCGCCGCCGGCCGCTTCACACAGCACATCGTACACACTGCGTCCACTGTGCTTGGCGATTTGCTCCGCTTGCTGCCCGACATTCGTTCTCCACCACTTCAAGCATTCGGCCGCTGAGAGAATCACACCCATCGTGTGCCATTTGCCGGCCACCGCGTGGCAAAACGCGTGCAGCCGATTTTCCGGGTCGACAAACGGTTGGTCACTGTGTGCCGTCAATCGCAAACGAATGTAATCTTTCGGCAGCAAGACATGGCGGATTTGCGAATAGATGTGAGGTTCGTGCCGCTTCACCCATAAAATTTTCGGTGCCGTAAAGCCGTTTAACGGCCGATTTGCCACCCACCGGTTCCATTTTTCCGGGCCGATAATCCTTTCGATCCAATCGCACTCTTCGACGGTCCGCTGGTCACACCACAAAATCGCCGGCCGCAGCACCCGTTTGTTTTCAACCAGCAAAACGGAACCGTGCATTTGGCCGGACAGGCCGATTCCCTCAATCAGATTCGGATCAATGTCGCTGTTACGTAACAGGCGGGCTAACGCATCAGCGGTTGCCTCCCACCAAACGGCGGGATCCAGCTCCAACGTTTCCATGAATCGCAATGCGCCGACCATATTGTCGTCGTCAAAATCGCCCCATCCGCTGTTGCCGTGCTGGTGGCCCAATTTTCCTTCCATCGCCAGCAAACGGGCGTATTCCGCAAGGTTTTCTCCGTTCATGATCAGGTGCTGCCAGTCCATGTTGACAAGCAGGTTGGATGTGTCGACGCCCCGCTCTTTCACCTTTTGAATCGTAAACAGCGCCATACCGATCGAACGCATGGCAATTTTCATGGCCGGTTAAACTTACGCCGTCACGGTGTGTTTTTTGCGGTTCTGGCTGTAAATATCGATCCAGACGGCCAACAGCAGGATCGCGCCTTTCGTAATCTGCTGCCAAAACGATTCGACGTTCATGATACTCATCCCGTTATCCAGCGAGGCCATCACCAGCGCCCCGATAATCGCGCCGCTGATCTTGCCGCGTCCGCCCATCAGGCTGGTGCCGCCGATCACGCAAGCGGCGATCGCGTCCAACTCATACATCGTGCCGGAGCTGATCGTCGCAGCGTTCAGCCGGGCCACCTGCATAACGCCGGCAATCGCCGCCATCGTGGCACTCAGGACAAACACCGCGAGCGTCCGCCGCCTGATCGGAATACCGGACAGCCGGGCCGCCTCGCTGTTGCCGCCGATCGCATAGATGTGCCGGCCGAATGTCGTCCGGTTGGCGAGGAACGAAAACATCACGGCCAACAGCGCAACCAGCAGAATCGGAAACGGCACGCCTTTATAGCTGTTCATCAGCGCGATGAAGAGAAAGGTAAGAGCGGTAAAAAACAGCGCCTTGCCCCATTCGGCCAGCGGCGACCCCACCTCCAGCCCGTACGCCATCCGGGAACGGCGGGCGTTCCATACCCCATAGAGCAAACCGGCGGCCGCCAGCATCCCCAATCCCCAACCGACCGCCTGCGGCAAATACGACTGTCCGATCAGGCGAAAACTGTCCTGCAGCGGCGCCACCGTTTGACCCTTGGTGATGCCGGTCAGGATACCGCGAAATGCCATCATGCCGCCGAGTGTCACGATAAATGCGGGAACCGCCCGGTAGGCCACCCACCAGCCCTGGAACAATCCGATCAACACGCCGACCAGAATCGTCACCACAATCACCGCCGGGGTCGGCCACTTCGCCCACACCTGCAGGATGGCGGCGATCCCTCCGGTCAGCCCAACGATCGAACCGACCGACAGATCGATATGTCCGGCCACAATCACCAGCACCATGCCGACCGCCAACACCGCCGTCACCGACATTTGCACGAACAGGTTGGACAGGTTGCGGGCGGTCAAAAACGAATCGCTCATCAGCGAAAACAAGACCCAAATCGCAATCAGCGCGAAAATCATTGTGTACGAACGGACATCGAGCGTTGCCTTCCACTGCTGCCAAAACGAACTCTGTCCGTTACGAACGATGTGTTCCTGTTTGACCGTTTCCACGTCATTTCCCCCCCGTTGCTTTTTGCATGATTTTTTCCTGGGTCGCTTCCCCGCGCGTAAATTCTCCATTGATCCGCCCTTGATTCATCACCAAAATGCGGTCGCTCATGCCGATCACTTCCGGCAGCTCGGACGAAATCAAAATGATGGCCACGCCCTGTTTCGCCAATTCGTTGATAATCTGGTAGATTTCGTATTTGGCACCCACATCAATGCCGCGCGTCGGCTCATCCAAAATCAGCACCTTCGGCCGCGTCATCAACGCTTTCGCCAGGACCACTTTTTGCTGGTTGCCGCCGCTCAGGGTGCCCACGATCGTTTCGATCGACGGTGTTTTGACGCGTAGTTGCCGGACATACGAGCGGCTCGCCTGGATTTCCCCGTTCGTTTCGATCACGCCGCCGCGTGCCACCTGTCGCAGGCTGGACAGCGTGATGTTGGATTTGATGTCCATGTTGAGAACCAGGCCGTACCGTTTGCGATCCTCCGTCACCAACGCAATACCGGCGCGAATCGCGTCACTGGCGGAGCGGATGGTGACCGGTCGCCCGTCGATCGTCACCTTGCCGCTACCTCTCGCCGGATACTCGCCAAACAGACTCATCGCCAGTTCCGTCCGACCGGAGCCCATCAGGCCGGCAATGCCGAGGATTTCACCGGCCCGCACTTGGAAATGCACCCGATCGACCACATTCCGGCCCGGCAGCTCCGGATCGGGCACGGTGTACGCTTCCACCATCATTACCACATCGCCGATTTCATGATCAAGCGGCGGAAACCGGTCGGTCAACTCCCGCCCGACCATCAACGAAATAACCTGCTCTTCCGTCAATTCGGCCGCCGGGCGGGTGGCGATCGTTTGGCCGTCCCGCAACACCGTCACCGAATCGGCGATTTGAAACACTTCGTTTAATTTGTGGGAAATATAGATACACGTGACACCTTCCCGTTTCAATTGCTGAAGGATGTCCAGCAACACCTCGACCTCCCGCTCGGTCAATGCGGCGGTCGGCTCGTCGAGAATCAGGATGTCGGCCCGTTTCGCCAACGCTTTTGCAATTTCGACCAATTGCTGCTTGCCGATCCCCAACTGGCCGATCATCGTTCGCGGATCGACCGCTTGCAATCCCACGCGCTCCAGCCATTTGCCGGCTTCCGCATGCGTCGCGTGCCAATTCACAATGCCCCGCGTCGCCAATTCGTTGCCGAGAAACATATTTTCCGCCACCGACAGTTCTTTCACCAGCGCGAGTTCCTGATAGATAATCGCGATTCCCGCCTGTTCCGCATCCTTGATGGAGCGAAACATTTGCTCCTGCCCGTGGATGCGGATCGTCCCGTCATAAGTCCCGTGCGGGTAAAATCCGCTGAGAATTTTCATCAATGTCGATTTGCCGGCTCCGTTCTCGCCGCAGATGGCGTGAATCTCTCCCTTCGCCACCTTGAAGGTGACGCGGTCGAGCGCTTTGACCCCGGGAAACTGTTTGCTGATGTTCTCCATTTCAAGCGCATATGCATTCACGACTTTCTCCCCCCCAGGCCGGTTGAGCCAGAAATGAAAGGAGAGGCAACGGTCGCTGCCTCGTACCTTTCATTGAAAAACGGACTGGCTATTTTTTGTTCATGTAAATGTCCTCTTTCTTATGAAAGCCGTCAGCGACCACTGTTTGCTCGATGTTCTCCTTGGTGACCACGATCGGATCCAGCAGGATGGAAGGCACGTCAATCTTGCCGTTGTTGATCTTCTTATCGGTCTGCACCTTTTCGCCCTTGGCCATTTGCACCGCCAGTTCGGCCGCTTTTTCCGCCAGTTTTTTCACCGGCTTGTAGACGGTCATCGTCTGCGTGCCGGCCACGATCCGTTGCAAAGCGGCCAGTTCCGCATCCTGGCCGGATACGGGAACCTTGCCCGCCAACCCTTGGCCCATCAGCGCCATGATGGCGCCGCCCGCGGTTCCATCGTTGGCTGCGATCACCGCATCGATCTTGTTGTTGTTGGCGGTCAGCGCGTTCTCCATATTTTTCAGCGCGTTGTTCGGCTGCCAATCTTTCGTCCACTGGTCGTAGACGATCTTGATGTCACCTTTGTCGATCAGCGGCTGCAGGACTTTCATCTGCCCCTGCTTGAACAGATGGGCGTTGTTGTCGGTATCTGCACCTTCGATCAGCGCATAGTTGCCTTTCGGCACCAGTTTGGTGATCGCTTCCGCCTGCAGTTGACCGACCCGTTCGTTGTCAAATGAGATGTACAAATCGACATCGGAGTTCTTGATCAGCCGGTCGTACGCGATCACCGGAATCTTCGCCGCATGCGCTTTTTCCACGATTGCAGCAGCCGCGCTGGCGTTGTTCGGCACGACCACCAGGATGTCGACCCCCTGGCTGATCAGGTTTTCCGCTTGCGCAATCTGCTTTGCGTCATCCAGATCGGCCGCCTGCACCGACACGTCGGCTCCCAGTTCCTTCGCCTTGGCGACAAAGCTGTCGCGATCCCGCTGCCATCTTTCCTCCTGCAGCGTGGAAAGCGACAGACCGATCGTGATTTTGCCTTTCGATTTGTTTGAAGATGAGGATGAAGTCGCGGGTGAGGATTGGTTCGCCCCGCCGCAAGCAGTCAAAGCCAACGTGAGA
Organism: Effusibacillus pohliae DSM 22757; assembly: GCF_000376225.1. Taxonomy (NCBI): domain Bacteria; kingdom Bacillati; phylum Bacillota; class Bacilli; order Caryophanales; family Alicyclobacillaceae; genus Effusibacillus; species Effusibacillus pohliae. The sequence continues at coordinate 137,330 of NZ_AQXL01000133.1, read as the reverse complement.
GCTGTGGCGGATGCGGCTGCCACCCATTTTTTCAACCGAAAGTTCATTCTTCTGCCCCCTTTTTCACAATTCAGATATGGTAGCGCTTACAACTTGACGATACCATGTCCTGCGCTGTGAGAGGGCAGCGACTATCTGTACTTACGCAGCAAGTGCCAGCACTTTCTTGCCGGGGCATCCGATTCAGAACCGACAGAGGAGTAGGGGCTTCCCGCAACTAGCATTTTTTGATTTTAAAAAAATTGGGGATCAGCCGGAATCCCGCATCATATCGGCAATCCCGGCTCAGGATGAGGGGGGATTTTTTTGCTCCCGGTAGGCGCGGGGGGAACGGCCGGTGACTTTTTTAAACATCCGCGTGAAATAATTCGGATCGCGGTAGCCGACCGAAAGTGCAACCGCTTTCACGGACTCGCCTTGTTGCAGCCGTTTTTTTGCTTCTTCCATGCGAATCTGTGTCAGCGCATCGGTAAACGTGACGCCGTACGCTTCTTTGAAGACGCGGCTGAAGTAGCTTGGACTGAGCCCGACATGGGACGCGACATCCTCCAGCCGGATATCTTGCGCATACCGCTGCTGCAGATAGCTCATCGCCAGCGCCGCCGCCTGTTTGGACCGGTCCCGGTTCAGCTCCGCCCAATGGGCCGTCAGTCGCTGCAGATAGTCTTCCACCTGCGCCTGCATCACTCCCCCGTCTACCGCCAGGGGAGAAGGCGCCTTGATGGCGCACGAATCGTAAAAAATGTGCCCGACAACCGCGACAAACGACAGCAGGGTGTCCCGCACGGCAGCCCAGTCATCGCCCGATTGCCGGCGAACGGCCTGCATCATCCGGGAAAATGCGGCTGCCACCTCCGGCTCGTTGCCTTCCTTCACCTGCTCGATGATCTGGCGGATGAACGGATCAACGGTCACAAACGGGTCACCACCGTCCGCCGCATGATCCTCATAAAATCCGATCGCTTGCCGCTGGCCCATGCACCGTCTGACCAGCAGCGATTCCCGGTACGACCTGGGAAATTGCGCAGGATCGCTGGCAAACCGGCCGACCGTCAGGCAAACGTTCTGTTCAGGCAACCTCTGTTTGATTTTGCGAGCCAATGCGTGCACCTCGGAGCGCAGGAAACCGGTCGGAGGAGCGTCTGTTCCCGCTTGCCGGTTCCCCGCTTTCCAGATAATGACCGGCATTCGTCCATCCCGGTACGGCCCCACCCACACGTTACCCCACATTTTCAACAGGTCATACAGGATGGGCTGCAGATCGTGCCGCTGTGTCGTGTCCAGCCAGACGGTCAGTACATACCCGCTTCGCAAGTCGCCCGGCACATCCGCTTCCAACTGGTGGGCCGCCGGATCGTTCAACAGCTCTTCCACCCTTTTTTGCTCCGCCAGGGGCGTCATCGCAGCCACCTGTTCCAGTAATTCGAGCCGCTCCTGCCGGGCCGCCCGTTCCCGCTCGATATCTTGCATCACCTTGCGGAAGCTGGCCAGAATCAGTTCTTTTTTGCTCGGTTTCAGAATGTAATCTTTTACGCCCAGCTGGATCGCTTCCCGTGCATAATCGAACGTATCGTAAGCGGAAATCATCAGAAACCGGACATGCGGATGCCGCGACTGGATTTCCTGAATCGTCTCCAACCCGTTGATCCCGGGCATCTTAATGTCCATCGTGATGATATCCGGGTGGTGCTGGTCTGCCAGCAGGATCGCCTGCCGGCCATTGGCCGCCTCCGCCACCACCTGCAGCTCCGGCAGGTGTCGGTTCAGCAGCTGCCGCAGCGCCATGCGTTCAATCTGTTCGTCGTCGCAAATCAATACTTTCATACGGATCCCACCTCTTTTCTGGCCATCGGAAATTGCAGACGAATCAGGGTGCCGGCTCCCGCTTGCGAGCGAATGTCCCACCTCACCCGATCCCCGTAAAACAGGGCAAGCCGTTGCCACACATTGTGCAGTCCGAGCCCCGTTGAGTGGCCCTGCCGGACGGCGTGATGTTCGAACGCCAGCAGCTGCGCTCGCAGCTCGTCCGACATACCCTTTCCGTTATCTTCCACCTCGATCACACAGTCGTCCGCATCCGGATAAATCCGGATGCTGATCCTGCCGCCGGACTCCAGGTCATCGACGCCATGAATAAACGCGTTTTCAACCAGGGGCTGCAAGGTCAGGTTGGGAATCGGCAAGTCACGGCAGGCCGGATCGACCGTCACCTGGGTTGCCACCCGGTCGCCAAACCGTTTTTTCTGGATGTAAAAATAGTGTTCGACATGTTCGACTTCCTCCGCGATCGTCACCGGATGATCCAGCTTGCGCAAACTGTAGCGCAGCATCGAGGAGACCGCGTCGATCAGTTCGCTCGTCTCCTCCGCCTCTTCCAGATAGGCGAGTTTGGATATGGTGTTCAGCGTGTTGAACAAAAAATGCGGGTTGATCTGGCTTTGCAAGCTTTTCAGCTCCGCTTCCTGCAGTAGCCGTTCCATTTCCGCCCGCTCCTGGATCGCCTGCACGTGCTGCCGCAAATTGCGCTTCATCACGTTGAACGCATGCGCCAGGACCTGCATTTCGTCTTTCGAGGTCACCTGCACATCCTCGCCGGAAAAATCACCTTGACCGATCAGCCGGGCGGCATGCTCCAACTGACGGATCGGCCGCGTGATGCTCTGTGCGAACAGGAGCATCACCAACGCCATCAGCAAAATCGAGGCGAGCAGCAGACTGACAATCAACCGGCGGTAGTCTTCCTCTTTCGATTTCAATTGTTCGTACAGGATCTGGTAGCCGGTCAACGTGTTGTCGATCAGATCAAGCGTTGTCTCTTTGACAAATCGGGCGATCATTGCCATTTCCTCGTAGTCTGACGTATATCGCTCAATTTCGTTTCGCTTGTAATCCCGCAAGAACAAATCCGCTTGCTCGAGAAAGCTGTTGATTAGATTTTCATAGTTGCGGACGGTCAGAAAGTTGGTCTGATTTTCGAGCGAAGCCAGTTCGGAACGCTTTTGCTGCAACTGCTGATACGCATGCGTGAACTGGGCTTCCGTGTCCGCAGACGGAGCGTTCATATAGTTGGTGACGAGCGTCATCATCTGGTTGGTTTGCCAGGAGATTTCGTTCAAAAGCAACAGCCGGCGGACAATCTGGTCGTACCGGTGAAGCGCCGTTTCCTTGTTCCAAAGAATCAAGACGGATACACCGGCAAACAGCAGGATGACGCTTGCGGAAAACAACAAAAGCTTGATGTGAATGCGGATCGTTCCTTCACTCCTTTGCCCCGACACCGCGACGATTCAATTGGTCGGCTGTCAAAATGTGAATGTCTGTATAATAGGACGGCTGCAACCGCTTTCCCTGAATTGCGTCGATCAATTGCTCCACACTGTGGTAACCCATCTGGTACGGTTCCTGGACGACCGTTGCGGCAATCACTCCTTTTTTCATCCAGTCGATCGTCTCCGGCAATCCGTCAAATGCCAGGATATACAAATCATGTCTGCCCCGGTTGAAGGCAACCTGCGCCATCGCCATCCCGTCAAGAGCGCTCGCCCCGAACAGGGCGTTGATTTCCGGATGATGGTTGAGCAGGGTGGCGGTCTTTTCCATCGCCCGGATCCGACTGATGTTCGATGATTCAATTGCCACGATCTGCATGCCGGGCTCATCACGGATCGCATCCTGAAAACCTTGCAGCCGTTCGATCATATTGGACGCTTCAAAGCTGCCGGTGATAATGCCGATTTTTGCCTGTCCGTGCAGCGCTTCCGCCATATGTTTGCCCGCCTGGTACCCTGCCTGGTAATTGTTTGTTCCTATATAGGTAAGCCGTTTCGAAGTGCGGGCGTCGGTGTCGACGGTGATCACCGGAATCCCGCGCGCGATCGCCTTGTCAATGACCGGCTGAAACTTGGCTTCCTCCAACCCTTGTGTCAAAATGCCATCGACCCGACTGGCGATCGCCATCTCGATCAACTGGATATGCTGTTCCAAGTTGCTTTCCACGGGACCGCGAAATTCGATCGCCACATTGTTGTTGCGGGCTGCATCCTCCGCCCCTTTTAACACCAATTTCCAATACGGGTTGTTGATTTCCTGCGAAATCAGGATGAAGTGATAGCGCGGTTTTTCGTACATTTTGCTTTCTTCGGTGTCTTGCACAGACCAGATTTTGCCGGTATAATACACGGTCTGCAGAAGCGAGAGAAGCAACAATCCGGTGAGTGTCGCAATCAGGACCTTTTGCTTCAGATGCTACCCCTCCTACTTTTTATCGAGCGCTGGCCGACGCTATGCGGCGCATGCACGATCCGGCGGCTTCACGACCGGCACGCAACCAGCTCCCGTTGGATGCAACCAGTCACACCGGGCAGGCTGCCAATTGCAAATTTTCAGATTGGTATAGATATAATTCCGCATGGACCGCCGATCTCCTGCCGCTCTTGCATAGCACGATCCGACGGCTGTGCCGTCGTGACGTGACTTGCACTCAAAGAGTATCAGTGGCGCTATGGCAATGAATTGGCAAGTCGCCCTATATGCCCTCTGGGTGCATAGCAAAACTCCCCGGCCGTCACCGGGGAGTTCCACTTAAAACATCCGTTTCACAACCGTTATGTGCTTGTACCAGTAGGAACCGGGTTTCAGAGGCAGATAGCCGACTTTGCCCAAACCGCCGCCCTCCTGGATCATGCGGCCGTTGCCGATATAGATTCCGACATGGTGGCCCTGGTCAAACACGACCAGATCGCCCGGACGCATCTCCGACTTGGGCACCGGCGTGCCGACCGAACGGTATTGAACCTGCGAAGACCCGCTCATCTTGTATCCCAATGCGTGGTGGTACACATAAGCGGTAAAATTGGAACAATCGAATCCAAACTGGCCCCGGTCTTCATTATGTCCCCAACGGTACGGGGTGCCCAGCTTGCTTTCGGCCACTTTCAGCACCGCATCAAACTTGGTTTGATAATCCGCATCCAGCGGGGCTACCGGTATTACATTCTGGTCGTAACTGACTCCAGGCGGCAGATTCGCCGAACGATACCCTGTTTCCGCAGATACGGGACCGGCCAGCGAGACAGCCACAACCCCGGCCGCCACAAGCGACAACACTTTGCGTTTCAACATGCACACCACTCCCTTTCAAGCCTGCGAGGTTAGCTGACGGGTTCGGAAAAAGGGATTCCCCGACTGCAACAGCAGTTTCACCCCAAAAGTGGATCCCCCGCGCTCGTTTTGAGCTTCGGCTTCTTTTTTCGTGATAAGGGTAACATGGGACGCCTGGGCTTGTCAGCCTGTAATTTCTGGCACGGTTGGCCTGTTGTGGCCAGCGTTTGCAGTCAAAAAATAACCCCTGAATCCGCAAAAGCAACGGAATGCCTTGCTGATTCCAAGGGTTCTCTCTCCAAAAATAAAAGACCGATCAACTCGGTCTTTGCGCTTACCAAGGAAAACGAAATCTATGAGGCGGCTACCCTCCGTCGGCCACGGGCCCAGTGGGCCTTGGCAAACTGCCTGATTTTCCGATAGGTCGATTTGTCCCGCAATTTGGCAAACAGAAAATGGGCGGGACCAGTATTTTCCTCGATCATCCAGACGTTGCCCCGTTTGTCCACCGCCAGGTCGAGTCCGATTTGCCAGTACCGTTTGTAATCGTCGAACCGGCGGCAGGTGTCGTACCCCAACCGAATCATTTGCTGCTTGACCGCCTCGATGGCCTGCGGTCTTAGGCCGAGCGAACGGCGCAAGGCGGTTTCCACTTCCGTCACGTATCCTTTGCCGCGTCCCAGGTTGGTGATAACGCTGCCAGGTCCGGCCACTTTCGCGACCATTCCGACATACTGCCATTTGCCGTCCGGTCCCCGCATCATCATCAGCCGGATGTCAAACGGGCGGCCCGCGACTTCCGCCAGCCGAATCGCTTTTTGCACGATATAGCTGCGGCCGCCGGGCTTGATTTTTCGGTACAAATCATCGATCGACGGGCAGGCGACCGGCGCACCCCGCTCCCGCACGAACGAATAGCCGCTGTCCGTTTTCCAAGCCCGGATCACTCCCCGCCCCTGGCAACCGCCGGTCGGTTTGATATAGACCGCCTTGTAATTCGCCAAATAGGCGGCGAGCGATGAGCGGGTCAACAAGGTCGTCGGCGGCAAAAAGGGGCGGATCGAGCGAACGGAAGAAAAAAATTTCCAGAGTCCCCATTTTCCCATTTCCGGTCGTCTGTCCGGTTTGTTCAAATTGGATCACCCCTCACACCAAGCCGATTTCGCGCAAAAAATAGCGAACGATGCGCATCTGATAGCGGACGCGATCGGCCAGCAGCAGATTCATCGAAGTTTCCACCGTGACAGCGGGGTATCCCAACAGCCCGGCTGCCAGGGGATGGAGCGGCTTCTCGTTTGCCTTATACGGAAATCCCCGCGATTTCCCGGCCGTGAATGCCGCCGGTGACCAAACAGACCGACCCCCCTTGGCGTCCTTGCACGATGTAATAAGAGGGAGAAAATGGGGTGTCCGCTGCCAAACGCCGCCGTTTTGTGCGCACCTGCGTTCGCCTCCCGAATGCTTTTTCGGATATAGTACGCGGCCCCGGGTTTCGGCGAACCGGGCAGCCAACGGGGAATCGCAAAATATGCCGCTGGAAGTCACCGCCCGGCTTTCCATTTCACCCAATCGCCGCCCGGAATCGGGATTGCATGTCGCTCCAACCAGCCGAGTTTGCCGGAAGGGAACGCGTACACCAGGCTCCTCACCCGGCGCCCGCCGCCGGCTGCCGCCCAAACCGTCACACGTTCATATAAATTCCGCGGATCGCCCGGACCATAGTAGTCTTCCAGCTCATCGAGGATCGGCAGCACCGGCTTCAAATCGGCAAAGCCCAACAGATCGCCTCGAACTCGTGTGACGGCGACCGCCACCCGGACAGTCCGGCCGTTGTCTCCCCCGGCAGGCTGCGGTCCGTCCGCCTCCGCACGGGGCAGGTCGCGAGCCAAAACCAATGCCGGGTACCCCTCCCGTAAATGGTACAATCTGCCCTGCACAAATGCCGGTTTGACGGTGACGACAAATTTCTTCACCAAAGAGTGGTACTTCTGCCCCGACCGCAAAGTGCCATAGACAAATACGTAGTGCATGCTGTGACCTCATCTCCACCCTATCAAATCGCGGTATTCACTGCGAGTCCAACGAGCCGTTCTGCACCCCCTCTGCCCGGGCGGGTTTCAGACTGCGGCAGGGCTTGGCTACTGCACCTGACGCTCCTTTCCTTGCCAATATTGGTCCCGCAGTGTTCGTTTCAGGATCTTTCCTGCGCCCGATTTTGGCAGTGCATCGACAAAATCGACCGACTTCGGCACTTTATAGTTGGCCAATTTTTCCCGGCAATGCCGGATCAGTTTCTCCTCCGTTAGGCTGTGGCCCGGTTTCGTGACAACGACCGCTTTCACCGCCTCGCCCCACGTTTCATCCGGAACCCCGATCACCGCCGCCTCCAGCACAGCCGGGTGCTGGTAAATCACATTCTCCACTTCCACCGAGTACACATTTTCGCCGCCGGTGATAATCATATCCTTCTTGCGGTCGACGATGTAGACGAACCGGTCTTCGTCCATCGCCGCCATGTCACCGCTCCAGTACCAGCCGTCCCGCAGCGCGGCGGCCGTCTCTTCCGGACGGTTCCAGTAGCCTTTCATAATGTTCGGTGCACGGGCGATCAGTTCGCCGACTGCGCCGTATGGCAGCTCGTTGCCCTCCGGATCGACGATTTTCAGCTCCACATGGTACACCGGCTGCCCGCAAGCAGACAGCCGCCGTGTCTCCCGCTCATCTCCATCGACCACATGATGCTCCGGCATCATCACAGTCAAAACGGGCGCCGCTTCCGTCATTCCGTACGCCTGATAGAACTCGCATCCCAGAACGGAGATCGCTTTTTTCAGCAGTTCGGCGGGAATCGGCGAAGCGCCGTAGAGCAGCTTGCGCAGCGAGGACAGATCGCAGTTGCCGATCTCCGGATGGTTGACCACCATGTTGATCATCGTCGGCACCAACAGAACGGCCGTGACTTTTTCCCGCTCGATCGTCTCCGCGACCCGTTTCGGCTCGAACGAGCGGATGTGGGCGTGGGCGCCTCCCACCATCGTCACCGCAAACGTGCTCGCACCATCCGCCAGATGGAACATCGGCGCCGCGTGCAGATAGATGTCGTCGCTCCGGTATCCGATAGCCAGCGCCACCTGGTAGGCGTTGACCGCCAGATTTTTGTGCGTCAGCATCACGCCTTTCGGCAATCCGGTCGTGCCTCCCGTGTAAAAAATACCAGCCAAATCGTCCTCGTGCAGCTCCGGTAGCCGCAACCCGGCCGGCTGGCTCACCAGGTCCTCATAACAAACGGCATTTGAGTCCGTCACAGGTGTGTCTTCCGCCAAAATATACTGTTCAATCGACAGCAATTCCGGTCGCAGTTGCAACACCACCGGCAGAAACTCGCGGTGGAAGAACAGCACTTTCGTTCCCGCATCCTGCAAAATAAACGAAATTTCCGGCGCCGCCAGCCGAATATTCAGCGGCACCACGACCGCCCCCAGCAAAAAGCTGGCATAATAAATCTCCAGATAGCGAAAACTGTTCAGCATCAGCAGGCCGATCCGGTCACCTTTTTCGACGCCCATCGCCTGCAGCCGGCCGGCCAACCGCTTCACCCGCTCCCCAAATTCTCCGTACGTCAGTCTGACATCGCCGTCAATGATCGCCAGCTTGCCCGCCCGATTTTGCACCGTATTCAAAAATGGTGTGGTCAGCAACACGATCCTCTTCCTCCCCTCATATAGTTCACAAAATAAAGTATACTATGAAAATTTGGTATTATTAATCGGATTCCTGCTGCCGGATTGCAATTTTTTACGCGTCCGACATAACCTCCCGTTTGTTGTCTCACACTACAGACGACACTTGCCAAAAATCGGTTACAGCCGAACCCATAATCGTTCACACATTCGCCAAAAAATCAATTAGTATGTACTAATTGATGAATATGACATATTATATTACAATCGTAACCAGTACAGGTTCACCCTATATCCGGAGAAAGGATCTGAGGAATTGCATGAAAGCGAACGCTTATACGGTTGAATTGAAGGATATTTTGCAATCGGAACGGGTATATCACAATTTGTCCGTCGCAGAGTTGGTGGAAGCCGCTCTCTCCCGGAACGAAGGAATCCTCGCCTCTTCCGGCGCTTTTCGTGCAACCACCGGCAAATACACCGGCCGCTCACCAAAGGACAAGTTTATCGTCGACGAACCGTCCGTGCATGACCACATCGCCTGGGGTTCTGTCAACCAGCCGATGGCGCCGGCGCAATTTGAACGGCTTTGTCAGCGGGCGCTCGACTACCTGAAAGACAGGGAACTGTTTGTGTTTGACGGATTTGCCGGAGCGGACGAGACTTACCGCTTGCCCATCCGCGTGATCAATGAATATGCATGGCATAATCTGTTTGTTCACCAGCTGTTCGTCCGACCGACACAGGAGGAACTGGAAGAACACCAACCGCAGTTTACGGTGATTTCAATTCCCGGCCTGAAAGCGGATCCCAGCCTGGATGGCACCCATTCGGAAACATTCATCGCGCTTTCCTTTGAAAAACGAGTGGCGTTGATCGGCGGAACCGAATATGCCGGCGAGATGAAAAAATCGATCTTCAGCGTGCTCAACTACCTGTTGCCGTTCCAGGGCGTATTTCCGATGCACTGTTCGGCCAACGTCGGGAAAAAAGGGGATGTGGCGCTGTTTTTCGGCCTGTCCGGCACCGGCAAAACGACCCTGTCCGCCGATCCGAACCGCCGCCTGATCGGTGATGACGAGCACGGGTGGTCGAAGCGCGGAATCTTCAACTTTGAAGGCGGGTGTTACGCGAAATGCATCGGCCTGTCCGAAGAAAAAGAGCCGCAAATCTGGAACGCGATCCGCTTCGGCTCCGTGCTGGAAAATGTGGTGCTCGATCCGAAAACCCGCGTCGCCGACTACGACGATGGAACACTGACGGAAAATACGCGCGCCGCCTATCCGATCGACTACATCCCGGGTGCGGTCATCCCCGGCGTCGCCGGCCATCCGCAGGTGATCCTGTTCCTGACAGCCGATGCGTTCGGCGTACTGCCGCCGATTTCGAAGCTGACGAAAGAGCAGGCGATGTACCACTTCCTGTCCGGTTACACGTCCAAACTGGCAGGGACCGAACGGGGAGTGACCGAACCGGAAGCGACGTTTTCGACCTGCTTTGGCGCCCCGTTTTTGCCGCTGCGGCCGAGCGTCTACGCCGAAATGCTGGGCGAAAAAATCGACTCGCACAACGTCCGCGTCTACCTGGTTAACACCGGCTGGTCGGGCGGTCCGTACGGTGTTGGCAAACGGATGAATCTCGCCTATACGCGGGCAATGGTGACAGCGGCGATTACCGGCAGCATCGAACAGGCGACGTTTGCAGCCGATCCGATTTTTGGCGTGTTGGTGCCCGACCGGGTGGAAGGCGTACCGGGCGAACTGCTCAATCCGCGCAACACGTGGGCCGACAAGGACGCATACGATGCAAAAGCGCGTGAGTTGGCAGCCCGCTTCGCCAAGAACTTCGAAAAATTCGCCGATGTGCCGGCGGAAATCCGCGCTGCAGGGCCGACGGAGTAACGTCGTATGGCAATCAATAAGGGCACCCTTAACGGTGCCCTTTCTGTATAAATTTCGATTCAATTTTTTCTATCCGGTTATTTTTCATACACCGTTTCTCCGCCGATTACTGTACGGATCACGTTGGTTTCGAGCAGTACGTCCGGATGATCAGCGAAGATGTCGCGGTCGAGCACAGTCAGGTCGGCGTACTTGCCCGGCGCAATCGTCCCTTTCACCGCTTCTTCCCGGGTGGCGTACGTGCCGCCCAGCGTGAACAGCCTGACCGCCTGCTGGATGGTCAATTTTTGCTCCGGTTGGTACTCGTCGTGCGTCTTGCCCGGCCGCTTGCGCGTCACGGCGGCGTGCAAACCGAGCAGCGGGTCGATCGGTTCGATTGGCGCATCCGAGCCGCCACCGCACAGCAAGCCTGCATCCAACAGGGTTTTCCAGGCGTAGCAAGTGGGCAGCCATTCCGCCGGGATTCGTTCCTGCACCCAAGGGAAATCGCTTGCCACAAACCGCGGCTGGATATCCACCGCCAACCGGCCTCCCAATCGCCGCATCCGTTCGATTTGCTCCGGCCGCAACACCTGCGCGTGGATCAGCCGGTGCCGGTGAGCGGGGAGGGGATTTTGTTCCATCGCTGTCAGTGCCAGGTCGGCTGCGGCATCCCCGATCGCATGCACCGCAACCGGCATCCCGTGCGCCCGCGCTTTGGCCGCAATCTCGTTCAATTCCTCCCGGGTGTGGATCGCCGTTCCGTATGTGCCCGGTGCATCGGCATAGGATCTCGACAGCAGCGCCGTACGTCCGCCCAGCGCTCCGTCTGCAAAAATTTTCAGGGCGCCGACCGACACCCACTCATCCCCATCGCCGGTCGTCAGTCCCAATTCCCGAAGCTCCGGCAGGTGCGGGTGGTAAATCAGCAGATTGCTGCGCAACCGCAGATTCTCTCCCACCACCAATTCCCGGAACATCCGCCAGGCGTCGGCGAAGCTGCCCAGTTCGCGGACATCCTCGGTATGCACCGAGGTCAATCCGCTGGCCAGCGCGTGTTGGATGCTCCGGCGCAGCATCCCTTTCAGTTCCTGGTAGCCGGGTTTCGGAATCGCGTCCCGCAACGGCTGACTCGCATTTTCGTAAACCAGTCCGTTCAGGTTGCCGGCGGTATCCCGGCCGTATGCGCCGCCCGCCGGATCGGCCGTCTCGCGGGTGATGCCCGCCCGCGCAAACGCAAGCGAATTCGCCAGGTACACATGGTTGCAAATGCGGGTCAGCAAAACGGGATGATTCGGTGCCGCTTCGTCCAGTTCCGCAATCGTCGGAATCCGTTTGTCGGCAAACCGGTTTTCGTTCCACCCGATTCCGACAATCCACTCACCGGCAGACGTTTTTTCCGCCCATCTTCGCAATGCGAGCAGCATCTCCCGCGAATCGGCCGCATCCGACAAATCGAGCATCGCCAGTTTCATCCCGCAGCTCGCCAAATGCAAGTGGTTATCGATCAGCCCGGGGATAACGGCGGCGCCTTCCAAGTCAATGACTCGTGTCCCGGCCCGTCCCAATTGCAGCTTGATCTCCTCCGTATCTCCCACCGCGACGATCCGCCCTTCCTGCACCGCCACCGCAGTTGCATAGCACGATCCGGGCCTCTCCATGGTATAGATCCGCCCATTGACAAAAAGGGTCGTCATTCGCGATCCCTCCTTCTGTTTCGCTCTATCCGATCATTTCACCTCTATCCGAGCCACCAGATAAAACCGGCGATCGCCGCTGTCACCACCAAAGCGAGCGAATCACTGCGGTTCCACTCCAGCGGGTGCCAGGCGGTGCGTTCCGCTTGCCTGTCGTAGCCGCGCGATTCGATGGCAGTCGCCAACTCGTCGCCCATTTTCAGCAAGGAGATCAGCAGCGGCACCACCAGTACGGAAATCTGGCGCGGCGTCCATTTGCGCCAGCCGATGGGCGCTTGCCCCCTTGCCGCAAGCGCTTTTTGCAGCTGCCCGATTTTCTGCAAAATCCAGGGGACAAACTGCAGCGCAATCGAAACAGCCAGGGACAGGTCCCGGGTCGGCACCTTCACCTTCCGGAGCGGACGAATCGCCCATTCGAACCCTTCCCGCAAGGGTGTGCCGGTGGTCGTCTCGGTAAACAGCAATCCGAGCAGAATCACCAGCAGAAAACGGGCGACGCCCAAACCGCCAGATGCCGCTCCTTGCCAGCTGAAACCGACCGGGCCGAACAGCGGTACGTCCGGATGGTTGAGAGTGATCGCCGACACCGCCAGCAACAACAGAAACATCAGCCAAAACGGACGCAAAAACGCCCGCGTTTTGCGCCACGAAACGCCTGCCAACCAGAAAAGGGCGATCACAACCCCAAGCGACACCGCCAGTCCGATTCCACCGGTTACGTTGAGACAGGCGAACGAAAGAGCGATCATCGCAAACCATTTCATGCGTGGATCGAGCCGGTGAATCGGCGATTCGACGGGCAATGGCGGAAAGCTGCGCGTCGCCGGCCATGGTGCTGCAGGCGATCGCGCTGCCAACGATGGCGTTGTTATCGACGAGGGCGCAGGCGAATCAAACGGCACGCAGCCTGCGGTAAAATCCTCCAGCCGCCCGAGCAACTCCTCAACAGTCAGCGGATTTCCCAGATCGAGTCCTTTTTTTCGCAAGCGATAGGCGATGCGTGCGACAAACGGCGGTTGCAGGCCGGCGTTTTCCAACAAATCCGGCTGTGCCGCGAGTTCCCTCACCGAACCCGCGAACGCGACCCGCCCTTTTTGCAGCACGACCACCTGATCGGCCAACGGGAAAAACAAATCGAGATCGTGCGTCGCCACGACCAATGTAACCCCCGTTTGCCGCAGCCGGACGATCACTTCCAGCAACTCGCGCTGCGCCTGCGGATCGAGCCCGGCTGTCGGTTCGTCGAGCAAGAGGACTTCCGGCTGCAGAACAAGCGCACCAGCCAGTACCACCCGCCGTTTTTCGCCGCCGCTCAACAAAAAAGGCGATCGCTCCAGAAATTCGGACGGCTCGAGCCCCACTGCCCGCAACGCCGCTGCCACCCGCCGCATCCGTTCCTCCTGCGGCACTTTCCGCAATTTCAATCCGTACCCGACATCTTCTCGCACCGTGGCTGCAAACAGCTGCGTTTCCGGCATCTGAAACACGATCGCGATCCGCTCACAGGCCAAGCGACGATCGAGAACCACCGACTCGCCCGCAGCATGCGGACCGCCCGCATCCCTCTGATCGTCCACCCGTACCGCCAGCTTTCCCGACCTGGCCGCATACAGAATCCGGCCTTCTGTCGGAGTCTCCAGCCCGGCCAGCAATTGCAGCAACGTCGACTTGCCGCTGCCCGTTTGCCCGCAAACCAGCGTCAGGCTGCCCGGTAGAATCTGCAGGTCTACATGTTGCAAAATCAGCTCTTTTTCATAGCGAAATCCTGCGTTTGACAGCTCCACGCGCATAGCAGTTCCTCCACCTCCTCCTCCCGCAGAGGCAGCGATTCCAGCGGCAGGCCGCGCTGTTTCAGCCACAGGCCGATTTTGACAAGCGGCGGCACGTCCCATTGGCAACGTTGCGGAATGTCCGAATCGTAAAAAAGCGTCCGCGCATCCCCGCCGTATACAATCTGGCCGGCTTCCAACACAACGATCCGACCGGCCTCCAGCAGTTCCGGCAAACGCTGGGTGATCCAGACGACCGTGACACCCGATTCCCACAGGGAACGGGCGATCGCGTAAATCTGCCGGCGCCCGGCCGGGTCGAGCATCGAAGTCGCTTCATCAAAAATCAGGCAATCCGGTTCTAGCGCCAGACAGCTCGCAATCGCCAGCCGCTGTTTCTGGCCGCCCGACAAACTGGACACCGGTGCAAACCGCTTGTCCAGCAGCCCGACTTGCCGCAGCGCCCGCTCGACGCGGCTCTCCATCTCCTCCCGTGGCACGCCGCGGTTCTCCAAGCCAAACGCCACGTCTTCCGCTGGCGTTGTGCCGACCGTTTGCGCATCCGGATTTTGAAACACGACCTGCACATGTTGCTTTACCCGTTCCCGGTGCGCCGGCACTGCCAGATCCAGGCCAGCCACCGATACCCGGCCTTCCGCCGGGACCGCCAGTCCGTTGAGCAGGTGCACCAGGGTCGATTTTCCCGATCCGTTGGGACCGGTCACCGCCACCCATTCGCCCCGCCGGATCTGCAGGTCGATGCCGCGCAGGGCGGGCACTCTCCGTGTCCCGTCGCGGTATATATAGGTTACGTTTTGCACGTCGATCATCGAAAATCCTCTCTTCACAACCAAAAGGTGCACATGGTATGATTCGGTTGGTCAACTACATCAATCTTAATCGGTTAACAATAAAGGGGGCAACAAAAAAATGGGCAAATGGACGATCCGCGGCCTTGTCTTCAGCGCCTTGTTCGCCGCGATCACAATGGCATTCAGCTTTCTCAAATTCAAGCTGCCCTTTACGGCGGTTCCGATTTCCTTCATCAACTTCGGGCCGATGATCGCCGGTTCGATTCTCGGCGCGAGATACGGATTTTTGGCGCTTCTGCTGGCGGTTGGCGTGGCAGCGGCCGGATTGCCGGTGATCGGGGGGAGCGGCGGCGTGTCTTTGATGCTGGGGCCGACCGGGGGGTTTGTTTGGGTACAACCAATCGCTGCGTTATTGATCGGTTTTTTTGCAGAGCGGATGCGGGCGGACAGGCCTTCTTTCTGGAAGCTGACCGCCGTCAATTTCCTGTTCGGGTCTTTGTTCCTGTATCCCACAGGAGTGGGCTGGCTGGCACACAAACTGAACCTGCCGCTGGCAAAGGCGCTGGTTGCCGGCATGTGGCCGTTCCTGCCAGGCGACTTCCTGAAAGCGCTGATCTGTGCAGCCGTCACAGTGGCCGTCTGGCGCGTGTACCCGATTGAACAGATCACGGGCCAAAACACGAACCGTTCCGTATAGGCGGGATGCATACACAGCTTGGGCGAAAACGAATCCCCCGCATAGCCGCGGGGGATTTCGGTCGCAACGGCCGCAGGATAACAGTCTACGCTCGCTTTCAGGCCCGTCGGCGAGATGATCTCGTTTGCTTAAGAGTGTAAGGATCAAGGGAGCTTCTGTCTGTCCATAATATTGGACGAACTTCGCACCCCATAAGGCCAACCCTCGCCGCAATGCTTCTCTCGGCATCGGTGAAGCGCCGTAAATGATGTTTCTAACCGATGCGAACGAATATTGTTCGACTCCGGGAAAATTCAGGAGCATCACGATCATCGTCGGAACCAGGTTCAGGGTAGTCGGCTTCTCACGATCAACCGTTTCCAAATATTCCTGCGGATTGAAACCCGGCAGCACTATATTGGACGCTCCCCTGACCCAATGCGGCAGCACCAACGTCCCTGAGGCGTGCGTCAACGGCGCCGCATGCAGCATGCTGTCCCCGTGCTCAATATCAACCGATGACAGGATATTGTTGCAGATGGCCACCCATGTTGCCTGTGTATGCACGGCCGCTTTCAATTTTCCCGTCGTCCCTGAAGTGTACTGGATCGTAGCCAGATCGCTTTCCTCCACCTTAACGGCAGGTTCCGAGTCGGTGACCGAGCTGGCCACATCCGGCATGGACAGAATCCATGGAAATTTCGGCGTTCCATTGGTCTGGCAATAAAATTGGACAGTCGTCAGGTTCGGCTGCAACGAGACTACCCGACCGCTGAACTCTTCCGTAAAGAGAATCGCTTTGGCCTCCGTTTCCCGGATCATGTGAAGATGTTCTGCCTCCGAGAGACGGGTGTTCAGAGGAACCCTCACCAACCCGCTCAACAGGAGAGCAAAATCGATTTCGATGCTCTGAAGTGAATTGGCAAGTAAAAACGCCACTCGGTCCCCTTTTCGCAAGCCAAGTTTCAGCAAGGCATTTGCAAGCCGGTTGCTGTTGCTGTACACCTGTTCGAACGTAAGCGTCTCTCCCTGGTATAAAACGGCGGTTTGTCGAGGATAGAACTTGGTTCCCCGCTGAATCAACTCTTTGACAACCATTCCCGTTTCCCCCTTTGTCGGGTGTATCAAAATTGTCCGTGCCTGCCTTCCCCGGCGGCAAAACGGATCGCGCCTTGCTGCGTTTCTCCGCTGTTCATGACGTTCAAACCAAGTCGAAACTCCAGCTCCATTGCTTTGTCAAAATCCAGGTCAAACCCGCGGTAAACCGCTTCACGGTCGCTGCGCATGCATCGTTGGGGAAACTCCGCGATTTGGGCGGCCAGCTTTTCCGATTCTTCTTTCGCCATTCCGGGCTCCACCACTCTGTTCGCCAGCCCCATTGCTAGTGCTTCCTCCGCTCCCACCGGACGGCCCGTCAGAATCAGATCCAGCGCCCTGCTCATCCCGATGAGCCTTGGTAACCGTTGTGTTCCTCCGTCCACCAGAGGTACGCCAAAGCGGCGGCAGAAGACTCCAAAAACGGCGTTACGTTCGACCACACGAAGATCACACCACAGAGCCAGTTCAAGCCCTCCGGCAACGGCATACCCCGAAACGGCCGCAATCACCGGCTTGGAAAGACGCATCCGGGTCGGCCCCATCGGACCGTCCTTCGTCATGTCGGTCTCCATAAGGTTCCCCTTTCCTTCAGCAATCGCCTTGAGGTCCGCACCTGCGCAAAATGTGCCGCCTACCCCATAGAGAACCGCCACATGCAGCCCGTCGTCCCGTTCAAACGTACGGAAAGCATCGGCCAGTTGCTTGGCGGTTTCCCGGTTCACAGCATTTTTCACATGCGGCCGATTGATCGTGATCGTGCAAACTTTTCCTTTTTTTTCAACCAACACTTCCATCCTGAGGCCCCTTTCCGGTGAGGTCGAGGTACTTGGCCAACCATTCCTTCAGACTCTCTCCCATTTCTTCGATATCATAGAAATCGTTGTCCAGTGTCCACATGATGCCCAGCCCCAACCCCAAAGCATAGAGAATGACGGGCAGATTTTTCAGATGGCACGCGGCTGTCGGATCGGCTTCCGTTTTGATGCGCAAATAGTTCTCGGTATACGACCGCAAGTTATAGAAAAATTTGGTTACAATTTTCCTGATCTGCGGATTGTGTGTCGACTGTCCCAGGTAGTTCAGCAACACGATGTAAAATTCGGGATTGTCTTTTGGCACTGCGTTGATATTTTCCAGATGTGCAAAAAATTTGTCGACTGGGTTTGGCAAGGGTTCCACCGTTTGCATGACTTTCTCGTGCGATGTTCGGAATGATTCTTTCAGAACCTGCAGTAATACATCCTCCTTGTTTTCAAAGTAGTGATAGATGATTCCTGTGCTCACTCCGGCCGCCGCCGCAATATCCTTGATCGACAGGTTGGCAAGTCCCTTTCTGACAATGCATCGCTTTGTTGCTTCGATCACCTGCTCCTTGCGGATTGGCTCCATTCCTATCTTTGGCATAGGCGTCTCCTTTTCTATATTGAACGTTCAATATAAATTTTAATTCTATCCGATTATTCTGTCAATAATCCCCCGGCTGGATACCTGCTGACACACAGCTCAAAATACACACTTGCATTTCCCGCCACAACCGCATATAATTTAAATCTGTGTATCAGCCCACCTTACTCTCACCCCTTATTGCGATAAGGGCACTGGTACGCCACGCTGAACTGCCTGGCGGGCTGCGTCCGAGTGAGGGTCATATGTCCAAAAGGAGGAAACAGCCGAATGCGTTCTTACGAAACGATGTACATTCTTCGTCCCGATCTGGATGAAGAAGCACGCAAAGCCCTCGTAGAGAAGTTCAACAAGGTCATCACCGACAACGGCGGTGAAATCGAGAAAGTGACCGAGCTGGGCCAGCGTCGTCTTGCGTATGAGATCGAAGGATTCAAGCAAGGCTACTACGTCCAGTTGAACTACAAGGCGGACACCACAGTCCCGCAGGAACTCGAACGCGTTCTTCGCATCAGCGATGACGTGATTCGGATCCTGACGACTGTGACGGAGCGCTAATTCTACGAGGAAGGAGATTTTGAACATGAGCGATTTCAAGAAAAAACGCGGCAAACGCCGTAAAGTGTGCAAGCTGTGCGTTGACAAAGTGCAGCATGTCGATTATAAGGATGTCAACCGTTTGAGCCGGTACATCACCGAACGCGGAAAAATCCTGCCGCGGCGGATTTCTGGCAACTGTGCGCACCACCAACGGCAAGTCACGAAAGCAATCAAGAACGCACGCATCATTGCGCTGCTGCCGTACACGGTCGAAGGGTAAGAATTTCGTTGACAATCGCATAACGTTCCGCTATTCTTATTGATTAGAAAGCAGAAGCGCTCGCTTCTCACCTACTCGCTGCAACATGCGATCGGGTTTCGGATGGGATACGATATGGTTCGTATGTTCCGCGGGCGCACGTGCGTCCGCTTTTTCATTCTATTTGGAGGTGACTCACTATTAGTCGCGATCACGAAGTTCAGATCAACGAAGGGATTCGTGCACGGGAAGTGCGATTGATCGATGATAAAGGGGAACAACTTGGCATCATGCCTCTCCACAAGGCTCTGCAAATCGCAGAAGAACGCAACCTGGATCTGGTCAATGTTGCACCCACCGCAAAGCCCCCCGTATGTAAAATCATGGATTACGGGAAATACAAGTTTGAACAACAAAAGAAAGAAAAAGAGGCTCGCAAGAATCAGCAAGTGATCAACATCAAGGAGATTCGGCTGTCTCCGACGATCGACGAGCATGATTTTCAAACCAAGCTCCGGAGCGCAGTCAAGTTTCTCCAAAATGGCGACAAAGTGAAGGTCACCGTTCGTTTTCGCGGACGCCAGATAACGCACGCGGATATCGGTAAGAAAGTACTCGAGCGCATGATCGAGCAAACCAGCGAATTGGCGCTTGTGGAACGTGCCCCGAACATGGACGGGCGCCAGATGATTATGATTCTTGCTCCAAGAAAGGGTTGAAATACACATGCCGAAAATGAAAACCAAACGCGCCGCTGCCAAGCGTTTCAAGCGCACCGGCTCCGGCAAGCTGAAGCGTTCGCACGCTTACACCAGTCACCTGTTCCTGAACAAATCGGAGAAACAAAAGCGCCATCTGCGCAAAGCGGCGCTCGTTTCGCCCGGTGATTACAAGCGGATCAAGCAAATCGTTACCTACATCTAATCTCGTCGAAGGAGTGAAGGCAAATGCCTCGCGTCAAAGGTGGTACGGTTACACGCCGTCGTCATAAGAAAATCCTGAAACTGGCCCGCGGCTACCGCGGTTCGAAACATCGTCTGTTCAAGACGGCGAACGCCCAGGTCATGAAATCCTTGCTGTATGCGTTCCGCGACCGTCGTCAGCGCAAACGCGATTTCCGGAAGTTGTGGATCACGCGGATCAACGCACAAGCGCGCGCCAACGGTTTGTCCTACAGCAAGCTGATCAACGGCCTGAAAAAAGCGGGCATCGAAGTCAACCGCAAGATGCTGGCTGATCTCGCCGTGAACGACAAAGCAGCTTTCGCATCGATCTGCGAAAAAGCAAAAAACGCAGGATGATCCTTCCGAAAATCAACCCCGCTGTGAATAGCGGGGTTTTCGATTTTTTTCGTTACTCGGCCGCCACCGCCATTCCGACAGGTTCGGATTGCTTGGCCTGCAGACTACGGATCAGCCGGTATTGCGCCCAGCCGGCCGCCAACAGGCAACCCGCGAGAATCGCGAACAGCGATTGTCCGCCCCATTCGGTCAGCACCAGTCCGCCCAGGAACGGCCCGACCGCCCTGGACAACTGCCAATTCAAGCTAAATACTGAAAAATACCGTCCGCGCATTTCGGGCGGCGCCATCAGCGACACCGCTTTTTGAATATGCGGCCCGTTCATCATCTCCCCGAGCGTGAACGCCAACTCGACCAGCACGAGCAGCGCGAAGGCCGGCGCAAACCCGTAGCCGACGGCCACGATCGCGAACAGGCAATAGGAAGCAAAAATCACCTTGTGCGGAGCCAGATGTTCCGTGTATCTGGCGATCCACATCTGCAGCAGGATCACCGTTGTCCCGTTGATGGTCATCAACCAGGCGAACACCGACTGGTAATTTTCGAACGTGTCCTTTAAGTGTAGGGGAAACGTGGATTCCACCTGTGCGTACAGCATCCCGACCGGCAAAGCGTACAACGTCAGCCAAAACAGCTTTCGGTGCTCACGAAACCGCAACTTCGGCGCCTGGCTGCGGAGCTTCTTGTCCCTGACTCCGACAGGCAGGGTTTCCGGCACTTTCCACCAGACGATCAACGTATAAATCAGGAACGCGCCGGCCGAGATGGCAAATACAAGTTGCGGGCTGTACTTAAACACGGCTAGCCCCAACAACGGTCCGGCAGCAGCTCCCACGTTCAATGCCGTATGCAGCAGCGCAAACACTTCCGCCCGTTTTTCCTCCGGCACCACATCGGTCACCTGGGCGTTGGCCGCCGGGAAGAATAACGCCATGCCCACCCCGTTGAGCGTGGCAAACAAGGCAAATTCCCAAACCGAATCAGCAAACATAAAGCCGATCATCGCCAGCATTTCAATCGATAACGCAATCAGCATCAACGGTCTCCGGCCATACCGGTCGGTGAGGCTCCCTCCCCACAGATTCAGCAGCACACCGCTCGCCGACTGCAGTCCCAAAATCACCATCGGCAACAACACGGCTCCGCCCAGCTTGTTGTACAGGTACAGGACGAGAAAGGGCTTGATCATAAAACCGGCCACCGTCGTCAGGATCGTCCCGAACACCCTCACCCAGATGGCCGTATCATACCGGTTGACGATGGTTCGCAGTGAAAATCGACTCATGTTCTCCCTCCCTCTTCCCAATTGTTTACATTCTACACGCCGGCCGATCGGTTGAACAGAGGGGTTTCTTGCAGTTCGCAAAGTTCTAATTTTCCAACGATAGCAAGATAGGAAATCAACTTGTAAATCTGCTACAATAAGGGTGCAAACCAATTTTCATTTGTTACGAGGGGAGGAGCCGCCATTGAAAATCACCTTTTACCTGGTGCTGGCCTTGCATCTGGCGGCTGTGGCATGCAAGCTGGGACTGCTGTTTATGATCCCGCGGCTGAAAAACGTCGCGCAAGTGCAGTCGTTCCTGGCGAAATATAAAAAATTCGACTCCGCCGCCAACTGGACGCTCTGGTTGACAGGCGGCGCGATGCTACTGACGAACATCCGGCTGCTGTTTCAAATGTGGCTGCTCGTCTCGATGCTGATCTACATGGCCGTGTTCTGGATCATCAAGCGGGTGGCGCTGCGCGGCATGGAAGAAGTCGCAGCCAGCAAGAAAATCCACGCCCACGAAGAGTTGCGCAAGCTGCGCATCGAAAACCTGTGCGCCACCGTCGTCGTGTTCATCCTGCTGATGTCGATTGGTACTTTGATGATGACAAAACCGTTTTGATCCTCCTCACGGCTCTTCGATCCACTTGCAATATCCCGAAAGAAACAACATTCGAAAAGGAATTTACGTCTGAAACGCGAATATGATCATGGAGGAAGCATAAAACCAATGAAGGAGGATGCAAATGAAACGAAAATTGACGGCTGCATCGTTGACAGCCCTGTTGGCCGTCGGTGCACTTGCCGGGACCGGATTCTCGGCCGCTCCATCGAACAACACCACTCCGGCTTCCAACGCTTCCGTCGGCAAAACGTATATGGTGGCTTTTCAGAAAGAGCTGCCGGCAAACTATGACTCTATCATAGCCGATGCCGGCGGAAAAGTCCTGCGTGCCCTGCCCGAACTGGGCGGTCTGGAAGTCGCTTCAAGCAACCCGTCGTTCCTCGACAATCTGAAAGGCGTTGCCGAAATCCAGGCGGCAAATGTCGAAATGGTGCATCGCCTTGACTACAAAAAGAATGATCCGACTGCGGCGGACGGCCAACCAGTCACCGACATCCCGCAACCCGACCAAATCGACAGTTATTGGAAGTACCAATGGGACATCCAAAGAATCACCAACAACGGGGCTTCCTACAGCCTGGAAACGGGAGGCGCCAAAAACGCTGACGGAACCGTGACGCACAAAGCGGTTGTCGGCATCATCGACTCCGGTATCGATCCCAACCATCCGGATCTGAAGGGCAACCTGCTGGGAGGGGCCAATTTTGTGCCGGCGGGCGTCGATGATACGGAAAAAGGCGACCCCAACGACATCCTGGACCGCGACGGACACGGAACCCATGTCGCCGGTTCGATCGCCGGCAACGGCAAGGTAAAAGGAGTAGGTCCGGAGCTCGGAATCCGTGTGTATCGAGTATTCCCGAAAGATGCGGGAGCACCGACTGCCTGGATTGTAGATGCGATCGTGCAGGCTGCCAATGATCGAGTCGACGTCATCAACATGTCGCTTGGCGGATTCGATTCACACAAATACTTCTACCAAGGCAACAAATACAGTGATGTAGCCGACATACTGCTTTGGAAGCGGGCCATCCAATATGCCATCCAGCATAATGTCACGGTTGTGGCGGCAGCCGGCAATGATTCGCTCAATTTGGACGACAAAAAAGCGGTAACCGCTTATATGAATGCAACATACGGATACCTTGGACTGCAATTCAAGGGCCCGACAACTGAAGTTCCCGGTCAGATTCCGGGCGTGATCACCGTATCGTCCTCCATTGAATGGTCGACCGACAAAATTGCGTTTTATTCCAACTACGGTAAAAGTACCATCACTGTGGCAGGGCCCGGAGGCGACAACGGTCCGGTGTTTGACGCGACGCGCGACTTGATGAAGCGCGACTTCCATTACCGTACGCTGAGCACCTGGCCGACCTACCTGCCTTCGTACTTCACATCGAACCTGAAAAGCTATGCGCTGCTGCACGGAACCTCGATGGCCTCGCCGAAAGTGGCCGGTATTGCGGGCGTCATCAAGGCGGCTCATCCGGAACTGACCCCGCCGCAAGTAGCCGCTCTTATCAGCCAGACGGCAAATGATTACGGCAAGCCTGGCAAGGATGAACTGTTCGGGGCCGGCGAAGCGAACGCTTACAACGCCCTCACCGGCACAAAGAAATAAAGATCAATCGTCTCAAGCCGCTCCCGCAACGGGGGCGGCTCTACATACAAAAAAAAGCGGCCAAAATGCCCCCCAGCACAATCAGCACCAGATTCACGCGCAATAGTGCCAGAAGAACCGCGATCACTCCGCCGGCCAGCGCCGATTTCATATTGCCGGTGGACGACAAAATCCCCGGAAAGATCAACGCACTCAAAGCAGCAAACGGAACAAACCGTAAAAATCGGTTCCAAAACGGCGGCAACTGGATATTTTCTAATGTGACCATCGGCAGCATGCGCGGAATGTAGGTAACCGCTCCCATGCCCAGCACCAGCAGCCAAAGCGAATCGATCATGCGCTCGCCTCCTCCGGAAACAACATGGCTCCAACGGTTGCCGCCAGAACAGTGGCGATCATGATCCCCCAGCCGGCGGACAATCCCTTGAAGAGAGGAACCCACTTCAAGCAGCTGTGAATCGCCGCCGCCAACAAGGCAATCACCAGCATCGGGCGCGATTTTTTCAGGGAAGGAGCCAACAATCCGATAAACATCGCATACAGCGCAATCCCCATGCTTGCCTGCAACGACTGTGGCAACCCGGCGCCCAAAAACAGACCGATCCATGTACCCGCATTCCATGCCAGGAAAGCGATCAGGTTCAATCCGAGGACAAAAGAGGGGCTAAGGTTTTGTTCCCGACGGAACGAGGCTACGCTGAACGTCTCATCCGTAACGCCGTAGGACAGAAGCGCCATCCATTTTTTCGACGTCCCCGGCGCGATCCGGCGGGAAAGAGACGCGGTCATGAGAAAGTGGCGCAAGTTCAAAATTAAGGTGGTCAACACAATTTCCCAGTGTGACACACCGACCGCCAACAGGTTGACTCCCACAAACTGGCTGGCGCCTGCAAACACCAACAAGGACATCAGCACGCCGATGGAATCCGGAATCCCGGCCGATTTTGCCAGCAAACCGAACGTAACGGCAATCGGTATGTAGCCTATGGCGACCGGAATCCCCGCTTTTGCCCCGTCCCGGAACGTTAACCGCTCGCCTGCCTGGCTTGCCGCTCCCTCCATAGACATTTTCCTCCCGCCTCCCGTATACTGTTTGTATGATTTATTATACAATTGTGCGTCATGATATACAATAAGGAGGATCGAAATGGAACCGATCCATCTGCGAATTGCCAAAAATCTGCAGCGAATCCGCAAAAACAGGGGGCTGAGCCTCGACAAGACAGCCGAACTGACCGGTGTCAGCAAAGCGATGCTGGGGCAGATCGAACGCGGGGAATCCAATCCGACCGTCACCACCTTATGGAAAATCGCAACCGGGTTAAACGTTTCTTTTTCCTGTTTCATTGAAGAAGAAGCGTCCCCCGTAACGGTCGTTTCGCTCGACCGGATCGAACCGCTGGCGGAAGAAGCCGGTGCCTACAAAGTCTATCCGCTGTTTCCGTTTGACCGGGCGAAGCGGTTTGAAATTTTTACAGTACTGCTGGAGCCGGGCTGCAGTCATCGGTCGGAAGCTCATCAACCGGGTGTCGAAGAATATGTGATTGTTGCCGAGGGCGAGTTGCAACTGGACATCGACGAACAGACGTACACGGTCGGGCCTGGCAACGCGATCCGGTTCCCCGCCGACCGGCCGCACGTTTATCGCAACCGAACCGAGTCCCGTACCCGGATTCAAGTGTTGATCTACTATCCGTGACAGGTGCGTCTACCAGTGAAGCGGCTTCCGCACCCGTTTTCCGCTTCGATCATCTGCTATTCAAGCTGGGGGCTTCAACCCTGCTGTCGTGCCGCAAACACCTCTTTCAGCAGGCCGATAAACGCAATCGCCGCTCTCGACAAATAATTGCCCTCCCGGTATGCGACCACCAGGGTGCGCGTCGGTACAGGGTCGGTCGGCGACAGATAGACCGGCTTGCCGGATGCCCAACCGGACCGCGCCACCATCTCCGGCACGAACGCAATCCCCATGCCGGCCGCCACAAGCGACTGAACGGTCTCAATGTTGCTGCTTTCAAACGCGATGCGCGGTTCGAATCCGGCCTTTCCGCACAGTTCCAGTACAATTTGGCGAAACCCCTGTCCCCGCTTCAGCAGGATAAACGGCTCGTCCCGCAATTCCGGCAAGCGAACGCCCACTCCCTGCGGATCCCTCGTCCGCCTGGCAAGCGGATGCTGCGGCGGCACTGCCAACAGGATTCGCTCCGTTAAAATCGGCTCATACTGCAAAGCCGGATCCTGCAGCGGCAAGGTGAGCAGCGTGAAGTCGGTCTTCCCTTTCGCCGTCAGTTCCTCCAGTTCGGATGTGGTACCTTCCACCAACACCACCTCGATGCCGGGAAACCGCTGTTGAAAAATGGGCAGCGCTGCTGGCAGCACATGCGCCCCTGTAATCGGCAGACTGCCGATTACCAGCCGGCCTTTTTTAAAATCGGCCACATCCTCCATCTCGCGCCGTAATTGCTCGGTCAGATCGAGGATTCGCGCAGCCGTTGCGACAAACCGCTCCCCCGCATACGTCAGTTCCAACGGGTTGGCGGTCCGGTCGAACAGCTTGACGCCCAACTGCTGCTCGATCTTCAGGATTTGCTGGCTGAGCGACGGTTGCGAGATGTGCAATTTTTCGGCCGCCCGGGAAAAACTGCGTTCTTCCGCCACCTTGATCACATACTGCATCTGGCGAATTTCCATTTTCATTCGCCTCCCGCGTTCAGTTTGCTTTTCGCCCCCGTATTGGCGGCGATTTTTCGTTCCAGCATGCCGGTGGTCAGATACACGCCGACAAACACCAGCAGTCCGCCGACGATTTGCGCCCAGCTGATCGGTTCACCGAGCAGCAGGCCGAGCAGCGCCGTAAACACCGGAATCAGATTTAAAAAAATGCCCGCTTCGCTGACACCGATCATCCGCACCGCCACGTTCCAGAACACAAACGAGCCGATCGACGGAAAAATCACCATATACAGAATCCCGATGACCGCCAGCCGGCTGATGTGGCTTGCAGCGACCGGGTGCGCCAGCGCAAACGGCGCCATTGCAACAGTTGCCCACAAAGTGGATACCGCTGTAGCGGTGATCGGCGGAACTCCGGACAGCCGTTTGCCGATGATCGAATACACCGTCCAGACGACCACCGCTGCGATCATCAGCAAATCCCCAAAATTAAATCGGGTTTGCAGGATTTGTGCGAGATGTCCCTTGGTCAGAATCACCAGCACGCCGATCAGCGAAATGACAAAGCCGCCCGCCTGGAATCCGGAAATCCGCTCCCGCAGCAAAAATACCGAAAACAGCACGATCACCCCGGGATTTAACGCGTTCATCAAAGCCGCATTGGTGGCCGATGTATACACAAGTGCCGAGTAGAGCAGCAAATTATAGCCAATAACGCCAAGGATTCCCATACTGAGCAGCGGCAGCCAGGCTTTTGCCGCTTGTCGCCAGTCCGGTTTCTCGAAAAAATGGGCGATTGGCAGCAGCGCAACCAGCGCCATCAGCCAACGGGAAAACGTGATCCAAAGCGGCGTCACGTCCGCCACCACATACTTTCCAAACACGTAATTGCCCGCCCAAAACAGATTGCACAACACCAGCAACAGCCAGGCTTTATACTTTTCCAACTCCGCTCCCCCGTTCTTTTATAGGAAATTCCTATAGATTTTATAAATACTATATATTCGACCTATTGATGATTTCATGGTACAACATGAATAAGATTCAAACAAGTGAGAAGCGAGGAGGCGACAGCATGACCGCGCCACGCACGTTATTTGAAAAGATTTGGGATGCGCATGTGATTCATGCGGAAGCGGGAAAACCGAGTTTATTGTATATCGACCTGCATCTGGTGCACGAAGTCACTTCGCCGCAGGCGTTCGAAGGCCTGCGCCTGGCGGGACGCAGGGTGCGGCGGCCGGAGCGCACATTTGCCGTGATGGACCATAACGTCCCGACCACCGATCGCAGTTTGCCGGTCGAGGATCCGATTTCCAGACAGCAGATGGACACGCTCGCGAGAAACTGCGAAGAGTTCGGGATCCGATTGGCCGATCTGCACAGCCCCGACCAGGGAATCGTGCATGTGATCGGGCCTGAACTGGGGCTGACCCAGCCGGGCATGACGATCGTTTGCGGCGACAGCCATACGTCGACACACGGCGCGTTCGGCGCGTTGGCGTTCGGTATCGGCACGAGCGAAGTCGAGCATGTGCTCGCCACCCAATGTCTGTGGCAGACGAAACCGAAAACGATGGAAGTCCGCGTCAACGGCAAGCTGCCGTTTGGCGTCACGGCGAAAGATTTGATCCTCGGGATGATCGCCAAATACGGGACCGATTTTGGCACCGGCTACGTGATCGAATACACCGGGGAAGCGATTCGCTCCCTGTCGATGGAAGAGCGGATGACCGTGTGCAACATGTCGATCGAAGCAGGGGCCCGGGCGGGCCTGATCGCCCCGGATGAGACCACCTACTCCTATCTGCGCGGCCGCCGTTACGCGCCGCAAGGCGAGGAGTTTGAACGCGCGGTTGCAAAATGGAATCAACTGCGGACAGACGAAGGGGCAACCTACGACGCGGTTGTGGAATTTGACGCAGCGAGCCTTGTCCCGCAAGTCACATGGGGCACCAGTCCCGGCATGGGTGCGGACATCACGGGTCACGTGCCGGATCCGGCCGATTTTGCCACCCCGGCGGAACGAAAAGCGGCAGAAGCGGCACTCGCTTACATGGGGCTGACGCCCGGCACCCCGATGACCGAAATCAAAATCGACCGTGTGTTCATCGGTTCTTGCACCAACAGCCGGATCGAAGACCTGCGTCTGGCTGCAAAAGTCGTCCAAGGCAAAAAAGTCGCTCCGCACGTACAGGCGATGGTCGTTCCCGGCTCGTACCGCGTGAAGGAACAGGCGGAACGGGAAGGATTGGACCGGATTTTCAAGAAAGCCGGATTTGAATGGAGAGAACCGGGATGCAGCATGTGCCTGGCGATGAATCCGGATGTGCTGCAACCGGGAGAGCGGTGCGCGTCGACCTCCAACCGCAACTTTGAAGGGCGGCAGGGCCGCGGCGGACGCACGCATCTCGTGTCCCCGCCGATGGCGGCTGCGGCTGCGATCGCCGGACATTTTGTCGACGTACGAAACTGGGAATAGGGGGGAACCGCATGCAACCTTTTGTCAAACATACTGGCATCGTCGCACCGTTGGACCGGGTGAATGTGGACACGGACGCGATCATCCCGAAACAATTTTTGAAGCGGATCGAGCGGACCGGGTTCGGCCAGTTTCTGTTCTACGATTGGCGGTTTGATGAAACCGGCAATCCGCGACCCGATTTTGAACTGAACCAGCCGCGCTATCAAGGCGCTTCCATCCTGCTCACGCAGCAAAACTTCGGCTGTGGATCGTCACGGGAACACGCGCCCTGGGCGCTGCTCGATTACGGATTCCGGGCGATCATCGCCCCGTCGTTTGCCGATATTTTCTTCAACAACTGTTTTAAAAACGGGATTCTGCCGATCCGCCTGCCGCAATCGCAAGTGGATGAGCTGTTTGCCCGCACCGCGGCCCACGAAGGGTATCGGTTGACGATCGATCTGGAACATCAAAAGATCACGGACGAGCGCGGATTTTCCGCCGGATTCGAAGTCGACCCGTATCGCCGGGAGCTGCTGCTGAAAGGGTTGGACGACATCGGAATCACCCTGCAATACGAAGACAAAATTCGGGCATACGAAGAGCGGCTGGCGTAACCCGGCCGCTCTACACTTACGAAATCGTTCGCTTTGGAGACAACTCGACTTCAGGTTTCGCCAGGCATGGTTGCCCCTCTATTTCGCCCGTACGTAAAACCGCATCATCGGACCTTCCTTGATCGGTTGCACCACCAGTCGATGCCCGTGGGCCACCACCTCTTCCGGCAGGCTTGCAAACGACTGCGGACAATCTGTGATCACTTCCAGGATTTCCCCCGACTTCATTGCGGACAGCGCTTCCAGCGCATACACAACCGGATACGGTCAGGGTTCCCCTTCCAGGTTGAGAGTGTAATCCGGCATGATTTCCTCGTTCGGCCAGTCGCTCATGGAAAGGTCACCTCCCGCCCGATTTTCACTTCCATATCGGCCGCTTTACCTTTCGCCTGCAGATCGCAGCGGACTTTCGCCCCCCACAGCAGGGAGAATAGGTACCAGGCTACCAGCAACAGCACGGTGCCGCCGATCGCGCCTGCCCATCCCCATTGCTGCAGCAGGTTGATTTTCGGCCAGCCGTTTTGGAACGTGTTGTACAGATTCAGATGATCCCACCCCCACGCCAGCAGGCTTGCCCCGACGATATTGCCGATGCCGACCACCAAAAATTGCACCTGCCCGCCGACCACCCGGTACATCCAGCCGGTTTCACAACCGCCGGCGATCACGATGCCGACACCGAACAACAGGCCTCCGACGAGCGCGCCAGGACTTGCCCACCAGGAGATCGGTTTCAAGCCTGTAAAATGAAACACCGCCGTCGCGAGCGTTGCCACCAGAATCCCGACCGCCAGCGCCCGCGCCATCACCGACCGGCCGCTCACCCACAAGTCGCGAAAGGCCGATGTAAAGCAGATTTGGCCGCGGTCGATCGCCAACCCGAACAGCCCGCCGAAGATCGCAGCGATGCCGAGTTTCCACTGGTTCATCAGGAAAAAGTAGCAGCAGATTCCGGTATACAGCAGGAGAATTCCTGCTCCCAGCAGCGGTTGCACCGAACGCCGTTTTTTCGCAGGCGGACGAACCGGCCCCCGCCCACCCGTCCGCAAGTCGGGTTTCCCTAGCATCAACGGGTGCAGGGCGATTTTTACGCCGAAATAGCTGCCGATCAGCGTCCCCAGCATAAACAGCCAAGAATGCAGCGAAAACTGCGGGATTCCCGTAAAAAATGCTGCCAGGTTGCAGCCCATCGCCAGCCGTGCGCCAAACCCGGCCAGCAGGCCGCCGACAAATCCCTGGACAAGCCGGCGTTTTTGCATCGGCACCCGAATTTTGAAATTGTTGGCAAACAGCGTGCTGATCAAGGCGCCAAACAACATGCCAAACACGATCCATCCGTCTGTCCGTTCCCACGGTGCCTGCTGCGGATTGAATTTGATCAGCGTCAGATACGACCAACCGGAAGTGTCGACGCCCAACAGGATCAACACATGCCCACCTATCCGCGTAAATTCGCCGGTGACCGCCCAAACGGTTCCTGTCAAGCCGAAATAAAATGCGCTCAAAAGCCCCACAAAAACGGCGGCCACAGTCGGATTCCAGATCCGGACGAACGTGTTGTCCCAGATGGTTTTGAAATGTCCGACCAACTCTTCCCTCACTCGTTTCTCCTCCCATCCACACAAGGTTCCCGACTATTTTATTATAACAAAGGGTAATAATACCATCGATCAAAGGTTATAACCATCTCCGTAAGCGGATCGCAAACAGGCTCAACATTTCGATGAGGGAGGATGCAGATGGAGGTCGGGCCGCCGTGTGTTGTGCTACAATGAAAGAAAAACGCACAGGAGGCGCATATGGAAGTTACGCTCGAAATCGTCGTCCGTTCCACCGAGATCGATGTGAACGGTCATGTGAACAACGCGAAGTATCTCGAATATCTCGAGTGGGGACGGGAAGAATGGTTTGAACGGCACGATTTGCACTATGACCGT
This sequence comes from Effusibacillus pohliae DSM 22757, assembly GCF_000376225.1. Taxonomy (NCBI): domain Bacteria; kingdom Bacillati; phylum Bacillota; class Bacilli; order Caryophanales; family Alicyclobacillaceae; genus Effusibacillus; species Effusibacillus pohliae. The sequence continues at coordinate 105,904 of NZ_AQXL01000133.1, read as the reverse complement.
CTGCTTGCGATGGGAGTGCAGACCGTTACCGTGAACATCAATATCAACTACCGGAAAGAATGCCGGCAAGGGGATGTGTTGCAGATCAAAACCCGGCCGCAGAAACTGGGCCGCACCAGCTTCGTGTTTCAGCAGGAAATTTGCAAACAAAACGGGGATTTGGCGGCCGATGCAGCGGTCACCATCGTGACGATCGATACAGAGTCCCGCAAAAGCCGACCGGTGCCGGAGGAGATCGCCCGGCTGTTTCACGACTGATCGGCCGGTTGGCGCGATTTTCGCTCCTCCATCCCCGGCCGGATCTGGGGAATCGCCGTGCCGCCTGGCGCCTCCCGCCGATACAATGTAGTAACTACATGCCGGGAGGTGCCGACAGTGAAATTCTCCGATTTTGTGAAAATGGGCAGCCACACGTTCGGTTTGCTGCAGAACAAGGATTTGCAGGAATTGTTCGGAATGGCGAAAAACGGCTACAAATACTACAAGGAACAGCAGGAGAAAAATCGCCCGAAGCACGTGTTCGTCCCGATCTACATTCCACACCATTACCCGACTCCGATCGACTCGCCGCATTGGACAGGTTCGCACCTGCACGGATCGCACAGTCCGTACGGACACTTCGGTCGGCCACCGGTGGGCCGGCTGGTGTCCCATCGCAAACCATCGCGCCCGCAAAAATAAAGACCTTGCAGCCCGTCGACAGGCCCGGGCAAGGTCTTTTTTATTTGCATCGATTCATTTGCAGGATGCGACCGTCAGCTATCCGGACCTGGATTTTCGGTTCACCAATAACAGCGATTCTCCCATTCGAATCGAGGCCGCCTTGCAGGGCAAAAAAGTGGTCTGCACGATTCTGAAGCTGAATCCGGCCTCCGATTGACGGGGGCCCTTCCGTTTTACTCGTAATGGCGCTGTTCGCCTTTTTGCTTTTCCGCCCACTCCAGAAAATCCTTGCCGTTAATATACGGTTCACCACCCGTGATATGGGAGTCGATTTGCCCGCGTTCTACCAACTGGCGGATTTGTTCGATCGGCATCCGCGCCCGTTCCGCCAGCGTCCAAATATCGTAATACTGATCTCTGCGCACACCTTCGATCCGCATGTCGATTCTCCTTGTTTGCAAATTTTGCACTTCTATCGTTCCCGCTCACGGCCGCTTCCATGCGCGGACGGCAACCGGGAACCGAGGAAACTCCGCTAAGAGCACCCGCCACATCACCCAGCGAAGTGTCGCTTCACTTTGCAGCTTACTCCGAGTACTTCGCTGGGGCCCCGTATGGGGCAACGAGGAGTTGATCATCCGTGATCAAAAAAGCGCCTCCTAATCGGCAGGCGCAGTCTGCGAATAATCTTTCGTATCGGGCGCAAACCATTTGATCCCGATGCTGGCACGGCCCGTTTCATCCGGCGGATTGACCTGAATTTCCGCTTTCGGCAGCGGTTTGCGGTTGATTAAAATGTTCGCGTTCGCGGGATCGTCTACGTAAAAGGTGAGTCCCCTCACCTTGTCGATGGTCACCTCTTGTTTTCCGAACAGCGGGTCGTTGATCGACAGGATGGAGATGTGGGTCTTGCCGTTTTTCCGGTGGATCCTGTACTGCACGAACTGTTGGGCGACGCTGTAGTTCAGCAACCTGGACGTGCGAGCAACCAGGATCTTGCCGCTGTAGTGATAATCGGCGAGCCGGCGCAGCGCTTCCACGTCTTTTGGCAAGTAAAACGGAAATTCACTGGTGCTTCCCCCAAAATGCTGGGCAAAAATGCAATACTGCCGATTGGCCATCAATCCGTCCAGCCGCTCTTTCGTCAGATAGCGGTCGAAATTCCCGTTTTCCACCGCCCAGGCCCAATTGATTCGGCCGTTCACCAGTTCATGCGTGAAGCGGTGGAATCCCCAAATTTTCTGCCCGTCTCGCAGCTGAATGGGAAAAATCGGACTGTCCTGTCCAAACTGGGTCTCGCCCACCGAATTCCAGACAAACCGCACACCGTTTTGAATTGTGATATCGGTGTGGTAATAGGGCGATTTCGGATCGTCTCCCGCTTGGTAGCGCGAGAATTTGAACGGATTGTAATCGCCGAAGTTCTGCTTGTTCGCTTCATTCCCATGATTGATCCAATAGACCGGCCGGATGCCAAATTTTCGCAAATTTTCCCAGGCGGCCACCGCCAACTCCCGCGAAAACACGACATCGTTCTTATCAGACCGACTGAAATTGCCAAACGTATGCATCCCGTCGATCCATCCGGCGTCAAAATAATGCTTGATCATGTGGGCGTTCTTGTACGTTTGCGGATCCAAAAACCGGTTGAACGTCATCACCGCGTCTCCCGACTCCCCGCGGAAGTCGACTTTCGACCGGTCATCGCTCCCGTTGTACATCCAGAACGTGTCCCCGACATCAAGCCCCAAGCCAGGTCCTGCCGGCGTCATCTCCTTCGTGTTCAGAAACCGGTGATACACCGCGAATTCGCGCGGCGTGGTGCCGTCGATGTCACTTGCAAACGCGAACATCGCCCGGTACGGATACGGGAATTTGCGAAGATCGCGCGCCCGGTCCGGCGGAATCGGCCGCTCATCAGGCCGCGTCTCCTCTTCGATGACCACCGATTCACGATCGTCAGTCGTCACGTCCAACTGAAAATTGACAGCCGTCGCCGGCAGCACTCCAAACCGGTGCAAGCCGATCACCCCAGCGGGAATGCCCAGACAAAAAACGAACAAACAGCCCCCCACAATGCGTGATATCACCGAAAGCTCACCCTATCCCAAAGCGTTTCATTTCCAAGTGAATTATACCATCAACCCTGTTTACTGTGGTTAAGGAATTAAAAAAATGATCTGCCGGATCGCCTGTTTCGCTCCCAATAATTGCATATTCCCGTTAAATTCGATAGAATCTTTAGAAGTTGGAATGCCGACCGTTTTGTCTCCCATATGCTGGATGGGCGGCATCAGACCGAACACGAGGAGGGGTACCATGCAGAACAATTTGCTTCGATTCGATTACGCAAAAGCTTTGCCGTTTGTCGCCGAACATGAAATCGCCCAGTTCGAGCCTCTGGTGAGGACGGCGCATCAATTGCTGCATGAGAAAAAAGGAGCCGGCAGCGACTATGTCGGCTGGGTCGACCTGCCCGTCGCCTATGACAAAGCGGAGTTCGCCCGGATTCAACAGGCAGCCAGGAAAATCCAATCGGACTCGGACGCCCTGGTGGTCATCGGCATCGGCGGGTCGTATCTGGGCGCCCGCGCCGCAATCGAGATGCTGTCCCATTCGTTTTACAATCTGTTGCCGAAAGGCAAACGGAAAACACCGGAGATTTATTTCGCCGGACAAAACATCAGCGCCACCTACCTGAAACACTTGATCGATCTGCTGGAAGGAAAAGACATCTCTGTCAACGTCATTTCCAAATCGGGAACGACGACCGAACCGGCCATCGCCTTCCGGATTTTCCGCGAGTATCTGGAAAAAAAATACGGAAAGGAAAAAGCGTGCAAACGCATTTACGCCACTACCGACCGCGCCAAAGGGGCACTGCGCAAACTGGCCGAGGCGGAAGGATACGAAACGTTCGTGATTCCGGACGACGTAGGCGGCCGCTTTTCCGTGCTGACGGCCGTCGGATTGCTGCCGATCGCCGTTGCGGGAATCGACATCGAAGCGATGATGGCGGGCGCCGCCGCTGCCCGCGAGGCATACTCGATCCCGCATTTGCAAGAAAACCCGTCATACCAATACGCGGCGGTTCGCAACGCTTTGTACGCGAAAGGAAAAACGATCGAGCTGTTCGTCAACTACGAACCGGCATTGCATTACATATCGGAATGGTGGAAACAATTGTACGGCGAGAGCGAAGGGAAAGACCACAAGGGAATCTTCCCGGCGGCGGTCGATTTTTCGACCGACCTCCACTCGATGGGGCAATACATTCAGCAGGGAAGACGCCATCTGTTTGAAACGGTGCTGCAAATCGAGCGGCCGGCGGAAGATCTGGTGATCGGGGAGGACCCGGACAACATCGACGGCCTCAATTTCCTGGCCGGCAAAACGATCGACTATGTCAACAAAAAAGCGTTCGAAGGCACATTGCTCGCCCACACCGACGGCGGCGTCCCCAACCTGGTCGTGCAACTGCCGGAGATCTCTCCCTATTCGTTCGGAAACCTCGTCTATTTCTTCGAAAAGGCGTGCGGCATCAGCGGCTACCTGCTCGGCGTCAATCCGTTTGACCAACCGGGTGTCGAGGCCTACAAGAAAAACATGTTTGCGCTGCTCGGCAAACCGGGATTTGAAAACGAGCAAGCGGAACTGGAGAAGCGGCTCCGCGGCTGATCGAACCGGCTCTTGAGCGACTGCCTGCCCCCCCTGCCGGTCAGGGCAACTTTCACTTGCATCAGGATGTTCTGATCGGATCCGCTCCGCGTCGTCCTATGGATCGGGCGATGCGGGGTTTTCTTTGCATGTTCACCGATAGGAAAGCGGACACTAACAGAAATCCGAAGCTTGCCAAACTGTTTCACCTGTGAGGGATGGGACGAACAAATGGGACCGCAACAAGAGGTGTCAGTATGGAGTTGGCAATTATCTGCACATTCCGGTCCGTTTACTTCCGAACATGTTCGATATCAACATCATGTTCGATTTATTGGTGTTTCCCGTTCTCAATGTGCTGTATAACCAAACCTCCTATCGTTCCGGTCTGGCAGGGATCATCAGCCAGGCCATCCTGTACAGCGTTCCGATCACGATACTGGAATATTGGTTTGAGAGATATACCCGCCTGATTCAGTATGAAAACTGGTCGTGGATGCATACATTCCTGTTTATTGCAAAATCGATAGCATGTGCCACAGCCGCCATGGCGGTCGTCCACTCTTTCCGCATCGAGAAGACCCCCAGCCAATGTAGCAACATCAGGTACCCCACCATCATCGCCCACCACAACGCGAAGTACAGGATCTGCCTTGCCCCGTCTCTTTTCATCGCTTTAAAGCATATATACACCAACGCGCGCTCGTGACCTGATGACCGCCTGGATGCTATATTATTATTTGTATTTTTTTGTGATTTGGCAGCAAGGGGTTGACCGAATTGAGCAGAATCATCAATGTCATTCTCGGTTGCATGATCGTCAGCCTGGGAGTCATCCTCCTCCACCATTCCCACCTGGTGACGGGCGGCACTGCCGGGTTGGCGCTCAGCTTGACGTATCTGTCAGGAATTCCATTTTCTGCCATGTTCTTTTTGATCAATATTCCGTTCTATGCCCTCTCGATCCTGCGGATGGGATGGGGCTTCACGCTTTCCACCGTCTTTGCCGTCACCATTCTGTCTTTTATCACCGGGCTTGAACAGTGGCTGCCCGACTTTACGCTTTCGCCGCTGATCGGCGGTGCGGCCGCCGGCATCGTGATCGGCCTTGGCCTCAGCCTGATCCTGCTGAATCGCGCCTCACTCGGCGGCGCCAACATCCTGGCCCTCTATTTGCAGAAAAAATTGGGGTGGGATCCGGGCAAAATCAATTTTCTGTTTGACTTCGCCGTCGTCCTGTCCGGCATTTACAGCGTCGGCTGGTGGCACGGACTCTGTTCGATCCTGTCGATCTACCTGATCGGCAAAATCGTCAGCAGCTTCAAACACCGGATCGCGGCGAAACACGCCCCATCTTCCCCGGTCACCCCGCCGTCGTCCAATGCAGCGTAACAAGCGGCAACAAACAGCCACCTGCCAGATGGGACTGCTGCCGTCTGTCCAGCGGACGCCAGTTCCCTCAAGCAGGTGGCTGTTTTGTTAGATCGCTTCCTCACTTCTCGCGGGTTTCATGTTCTTCGGCGATACCGGGGTTCGGCTCAAAATCCTGGTTGACCCGCATCCAGAGATGCAGATCGTTGATGATGCTGGCCAACGAAAAGATTTCGCTGTACAAATCGCAAATCGTACCCCAATCCTCTTCCCGCCCGACGCGTGCCTGACGCTCCTCGATCTCCCGTTCCAATTCGAGAATCCGGTCGGGAATCCGTGCTTTGATTCTCTCCCACTCGAGGATCATGTCATGCCGCTCGTCCGCACTCAGCTCTTCCCATTCTGCCAGCAGGTGCGGCACCCGGATGCCGAGCCGCTCGTCATATTCAAAACGATACTTCATCATCATCATCGATCCTATCTTGTCTGTTTCTCTCTTTATCCTACACCGATTTGCGAGCCGAATCAATTAAGGGACGAGACGCGCTTGCTTTTTTTCATTCGTTCGTGCAACAGCATGACCATCGCCACCGCCCAGGCGAGCGGCCGGTTGCCGTTCGGTTGGCTGGTGCCGCCGATGTACAGTTCGGGCACCCGGCCGTCCGGCGGGACGATCCGTTTCGTTTTTTCCCAGTATTCCTCTACCTTGTCCTCTTCCCCCAGCACGGAAAAGCAAAGTCCCAGCCAGGGGAAGCCGAAACACCACTCCGCTTCCCGGCCTTCGTTGAAATACCGGTCTCCCTGGTAGCGGATGCACCCGTATGTTCGCTCCAGTTTGGTGGTTACGTCGTATAAAATTCGAAACGCCATGTCCCGGGAGACGATCTGATACGGAAAAATGAGTGACAGGAGGGCCAAATCCGTTTTTTTCGTAACGCTTTCCCGCGGCAGCAGCCGGGCGAGCGTCGCCTGCCCATTGCGGATCAGATCGTCCGGGACGTCAACCAGTATGCGAACCGCCGTCAATCCGGCGACGCACGCGCCAACGCTGGATGCGTGCACTTCGACGTTCTCTTCCCACATCCCGTTGTCCGGCTCCTGCCAATATTCCATACAGGCCAGGTAGTCGACCAATTTTTGCAAAATCCGGCGGTCGGCCTCACTCCGCAGAATCGGTTTGCCGTGCCGCATGCCTTCGCCGACTCCCCACAAAAACAGCCCGATCGAGTCATTCTGCGCATGTCCCCAAGGCTGCGGCAACTCGGTCAGGTCACAGGAATAGCGGGCATGAATATACTCATAGGGGAGCACTGGCTTTTGCCTTGTGTGGATGTCGATTTTCCATTCATATCGAAGAAACAGGTCTAGTAACGCATGATAGGTTTTCGCATACCGGTCACAGCCGGAATACAGGTAGGGCAGCACCGTATATCCGACATCCCGCAGCCAGACATACGAATAGTCGTCGGAGGGACTTGCCATGTAAGCTCCATTTGGCAGCCGCATTGATTCGAGCACCGAGTGAAGCGCTTCCAATCTGATCCTCTCCCTTCTACGACCAGTATCGACCTACTGTCCAGCGGATTAACCCCCGTACTTCTTTATACGCACTTGTCAACAAAAAGGTCCCACAGCATACGCTGCAGGACTTCCTCATCAGTTGGCCTGGCTTTGGAAAAGCGCGATCTTGTTTTTGTATTCTTCCGCCAGTTCATCCGCCTTGCGGCGCGAACTGCTCTGGGCGACCACTTTGAACAGCGCTTTTTCGGAATCCGGCACAATCAGCGCCCAGCCGTCCTCCGTCAGCACTTTGATGCCGTCGATCAATTCCAGCTGCTGGCCTTGCATCTCCTCCATCAGCCGCCGCATCACCCGGCCTTTCGCTTCCGCCGGGCAGGCCACCTCGTTCGTGCTCATGTGGAATTTCGGCAGCCGTTCGATCGCCGCATGCAGGGTGGTGTCCGATTTTGCGATATATTCCATGATCGAGACCAGCGAGTAGACCCCATCGGAATGGACCTGCAGCGGATTCAGCTTGCCCACTTCCAAAAGTGACCGGAACACCGCCTTCGTCCGGATGATCGGGACACCTGCCTGTTCGATCATTTCTTCGACGATCGACGGGGCGGTCACCGGTACCGCCATCGGCGACTGGTCTTTCAGGGCGACTAGGGTTTGCAAGACGATCGTTTCCGCTTCCGACAAACGGTAACCCGTTTCCGTATAGATGCGGAATGTCTGGCCGCTGGTGTCAAGCTGGATGCCCAAATCCGCCTTGTTGTCGGTGACAACATGTTCCAGCATCGCTCCCCCGTTGAAAACGGTGATCACGTGGCAGCCGAGCCGCTCCAGCACGGGATGCATGACAGACATGACCTGCGGGCTTTCGCAGTGGAACACCACTTTGAAGCCACGATTACGAATCGCTTCCACATCCGCCCGTGACAGCACTTCCCACACATACGGATCGGCGATCTGAAAGCTGGTTTCCAACAACCCGAGCGATTTCGTATCCGGACGGGGAAAATCTTCCTGCACAAACGCATTTTCCACCTTCCGTTCCATCCCCTTGTCGATCGGCAGCCCCTCGTGGTCGAAGAACTGGAGCACCACCCGTTTCTCGTTGCCCGTCCCCGCCTTGCGGATGTGGATGCCCCCCTGGCTGTTTGACCGCCTGCATTCATATCGTGCGATCGGCGCCAACGTGGTGCCAATATCGCGGACGCAAACCCCGATCGCCAGCAGGCTGGAGATGACCGAATATTTCAGGATGCTGCTGAATGGATGTTCATCGCAACTGACCGACACGGTCGCCCCTTGCGGCAGGCAGGAACCGAACGCGGAGGCGACTTTTCCCGCCAGTTCGGGCGTGATTTCGAGATTGGGGATGCCGCAGATGCCCTCCGAGCCAAACAGGCGGCAGCTGGCCGATTTTCCCCAGATCAGCGACGACTGCTGGACGGTGCTGGCACCGACCGCTTTTTGCGGCCAAATTTTGATTCCCGGCCTGATCACCGCCAGATCGCCAATCCAGCTCTTCTCCCCGACCACCGCATCTTCGCAAACGGTCGCTCCTTCCCCGATCCGCACGCCGTGACAGAGGGTGGCGCCGGACAAGCTGGCCGAACTTCCGATGTAATTTCGATCCCACATCACCGACCGTTCCATGTCGGCGCCCGGTTCCACCCAGTTGTAGCGGCCGAGAATCGCATACGGGCCGATTTTCGCCCGTTCGTTGATCACCGTTCCCTCTCCGATAAACGCGGGACCGACGATTTGCACTCCTTTTTGGATCGTGACGTCATCCTCCATCCAGACATCGGGGAACACTTCGTTGCCATTGATTTTCACGTCCACCCGGCCGTCGAGCATGTCAAACTGCGTCTGCCTGTATTGCGCCAGATTTCCGATATCCGACCAGTACCCTTCCGCCACATACCCGTACAGCGGCAGGTTCTTGCCCATCACCAGCGGGAACAGGTCCTTGCTGAAATCAAACTCCTGCCCTCGTTCAAACAATTTCAGGATCTCCGGCTCAAGCACATAGATGCCGGTGTTGACCGTATCGCTGAACACTTCGCTCCAGCTCGGTTTTTCCAGGAAGCGGATGATTCTGCCGTCCTGTTCTGTCATCACCACACCATATTCGAGTGGCACGTCGACCTGTGTCAGCACGAGTGTCCCGATCGCCTGTTTTGCCTGATGGAACGCGATCGCCCGGTTCAGGTCAAAATCGGTCAACGCGTCGCCGCTGATCACCAGAAACGTCTCATCGAGAAATTCCTCCGCGTTCTTCACGCTCCCTGCTGTGCCGAGCGGGGATGTCTCCTCAAAATAGTGCAGCCGCACGCCGTACTCCGATCCGTCGCCAAAATGGTTCTTGATCACCTGCGGCAAATACTGCAGCGTGATCGCAATCTCGGTGATCCCGTACCGTTTCAGCAAATCGATACTATATTCCATGCACGGGCGCCCCAACAGCGGCACCATCGGTTTCGGCAGATGGCACGTCAACGGACGCAAACGAGTTCCTTTTCCTCCAGCCATGATTACAGCTTTCATAGCAGAATCCCCTCTCCCCTCCATGTTTCCCCGCGGACTGACGACCGCGAGTCGTCAGTCCGCGGCGGCCGCCGTCTCAAAGCTGGCTCGGCTGCTCTGCTGCACATTTGCAATTTTCCCGTAGACACCGATTGTTTGTTCCGCAATCCGGTTCCAGTCGAACCTCCCGATTTCGGCAAGCGCCGTTTGCGCGAGCCCCGACGCCCAGTGCGGATCGCGGAGCAGATCCTTCACCTGGGTGGCCAGGGAATGGGCATCTCCCGGATACATTTTCAAACCGTTGTGCCCGTGCTGCACCACATCCCCGAGCCCCCCGACATCCGATACCACGACCGCCGTGCCGGCCGCCATCGCTTCCAGCGCCACGATCCCAAACGGTTCATACCTGCTTGGAAAAACGGCCACTTCCGCGATCTGCAGCAGCCGGTTCCGCTCGTCATCCGGGATGAATCCGGTGAACAGAACCTTCTCCCGAACGCCCATCCGCTCCGCCAATTGCTGCAATTCCCCGGCGGCAGGCCCTTTGCCGGCGATGACAAATTTTACATCGGGAAATTCGGCCAAAATTGCAGGTGCGGCTTCCAGCAACGTATGCACCCCTTTTTCCCGCACCAGGCGGCCGATAAACAGCACGATCCGTTCGTGGTCCATCGCATAACGCTGTTTGTCTCTCCTATCAACAGCGGCTTTCGGCTGCAGCAATTCCGGGTCCACACCGTTCGGAATCACATCCAGCTTGTCGGCGGGCAATTGAAAAATCGTCTCCACTTCCCGCCGCATATAGGTGCTGCAGACGATTACCCGCTGCGCCTCGTAAGTCAGCCTCCATTCCAAGTGGCTGATATACTGCTGCAGATCGGTGTAAATCCCCTCGTTGCGGCCATGTTCCGTCGCGTGAATGGTGGCAACCAGCGGCAGATGATACATATGCTTGATCGTCTTCGCCGCATAACAGACCAGCCAATCGTGCGCATGAATCAAATCGAACGTAAGCCCGGAGTCGATCAACATCTGACAAGCATCGATCATCATCAGGTTCAGTTGGAACGCCCAATGCACGAATTCTCCGCCATCCGGTTTCATCACATGCACGCGATGCACGTGCACTCCATCGACGACTTCATCATGTGGGTACTCTCCGATCTCGCTCGTGACCACATGCACTTCCCAACCATGCCGCACCAAATAGCGGGACAAATCATACACATGCCGTGCCAGCCCGCCGACTGTCATTGGCGGAAATTCCCAAGTTAGCATCAGCACCCGCGGGCGCGACCGCGTCGCAGCAAAGCGCGCTACGGGATGCCTGGACCGATAGACCCGATAGTCAAGGTCAGGAAACAGACGATCCAATTGTTCCAGCTGGATCAGCCACGGTTCGTCGATCGCCCCTTTTTTCAACATACCGTACAAGCGCATGAATCGGTTGATATGATACTTGGTGCGCTTCACGGCATAATCGACCATCGTTTTGTTGTCCATGATGAATGCCCAGTCGCTGCTTTGCGCCAGCATCAGCTCGCGGGCCGCCTGGTTCAGCGCACGTTGCTGCACAGGGCGCGGCTCCTGGAACCGGTTGGCCAGTTCGATCATCCGCCGTTCCGCCGCATGTAAAGCCGGATAAATCCAGTCGTTCTCGCCGCGCAGCCACACATCCGCATACCCGTTGCGTCCCCATGAGGACATCGGCAATCGGCAGACTTGATAGTCGGAATAAAGCCGCAAGTATTCGGACGGAGTGATCGTCTTGACCGTGTCCTGGTCAAAGTGGATTTTTCGCAGCAGCATGTCGATCCAGACCGGCCCCTCGTACCACCAATGACCGAACAGTTCCGCATCATACGGAGCGACCACGATCGGTTTGCGTCCCATCCGAAACGCCCAGTGCTCCACCTGTTTTTGCCGGTTGAACATAAAATGGCCCGCGTGCTCAGCCGCTTTTTCCCTCGCCCGGTGCGGATCGTACGGCTCTTTGTGGTCCCCTTTCCCGGTGATCCGATAGTACTTGATGCCCGTGTTGATTCGAATCCCATCCGGATGGAGGTACGGCTGAATGATGTCAAAATCGAGATCATATCCGATATCCCGGTAATATTCCCGGTACTCATAATCTCCCGGATATCCTTCCTGCGAACTCCACACCTGTTTCGACGATTCCTCGTCACGCGGAAAAGCGGCCACTCCATGCGGCGTAAGCACAGGCGACAGCGTGCCGAACACAGGCGCAGGGTCCGCGAGTTTTACGCCGTGCGAATCGGTGAAGAAATATTCGATTCCGCATTCCTGCAAAATCCGGTCGAGATCCGGTTTGAAACCGCACTCCGGCAGCCAGATCCCGCGCGGCGGCCGGCCAAAGTGAGATTCATGCAGATCGATCGCCGTCCGAATTTGCGCTCGAATCGCTTCTTCCGTCATCACCAGCGGCAAAAACGCATGCGTCGCGGCGGAAGTGATCAGCTCCAGCTTGCCAAGTTCCTGCAATTCGCGAAAAGCGGTGACCAGATTGCCATCATACCGCCGGTAAAAATCGCGAATCCCGGCAAAATTCTCCCGATAGCCGACTGCCAGCCGATTGAATTCCGGTGACCCGGCGGTGCGGATCACCTCTTTTTCCGCCAGTTCGATCAGCTTATTCAAATGGTTCAAGTATCGCTTCTGCAGCAGCGGATCGGTCAGCATCGAGACCAGCGTCGGCGTCAACGACATCGTCACGCGAAAATCCACACCGTCCCGCAGCAGTCCGTGATACACCTGCAGGAGCGGAATGTACGTCTCGGTCATCGCTTCAAACATCCAGCGTTCCTCCAGAAAATGTTCGCTTTCGGGGTGCCGGACGTAGGGGAGGTGGGCATGCAGCACAAGCGCCAGATACCCTTTGGCCATCACCTGCCGCCTCCTTTCTGCCCGCTCAGGCTGTACCCGGCAAACTGATCCCGCCACGGTTCGGACAGACCGATGGGAAGAGAATGCTGTTGCCGGCCGGATGAATCTGCCACGAACGGGTGAGGATCGACCGCCGGCCAACCCGCCGCCGTGTGCAATGTCGCGAAGCGAACCGTCGGTTGATGGGTCCGGTTGCCTGGCAAAGCGGAAGTCTCCACCACATTCGACCGCAAAATTGCAAAGAACTGTCCGGCAAAAGTGGTCGTTCCGAAGTCGACTTGATAGTTGCGTCCCGGTTCCACGCCGCGGATGTACCAGTTGTCGGACAGCGGGTGAACCGGAATGCTGCGGGTGGAATTGGCGTTATACCCGTTGAAATGGATGTGCGTCACATCATACACTTGCAGGAAAAAGGGAAGCGACAGCCAATCGCACTGAAAATGCTCGCTGATCAGCTGTTTGCGCAGCTCCGTGACTTCCCAGTAGACAAAGATCGTGCCCGGTTCTTTTGCCAACGCGACCAACCGGTTCATTTGCCACGTGCGCGTCCACGACTCGTCAAACAGGGAAGGAGCGAACACACTCTCGGTTCCCGCTTCCAGCTCTTTCGCAGCTTCCGTCTTCGCAGCTTCCGTCTCTTCCTCCGCCAACGATGTTGTGGCGTAAACTTCCATCTCCGATTGCTGTTCCAGATATTTCCGCAACCGGTAGCGAAACTGGCCACGCGTCATCCCTAACGCGTCCGCGATGCGGGTTTGACTCTCTCCCGCCTCCATCCTTGCAAGAATCTCATGCCATCGAATCTCAACTGCCCGCTTTCTCATGGTTCCCTCCAAAGTCTCACTGCTCTCTTATTTATGCCGTTTTCATTTCGCGTATGCCTGAAAAATCCCTTCGTACCGGGGAGTTCGTGAATTTTTCATAAACGCCGCCAATCGACAAATGAAAGCGTCTTCACGAACCGGCATTCCGCTTACAGAACCCATCCATGTCGAAGCCTGCCGAAAAACGACGAAACTTTCCTAAGATTCCGATCGCCAAACAGCAACAGCCCCCGTTTGTAAGTGGCAAACCGTCTGGCAAAACCGACCGTTAGCACGTCGGGGCCTATCGGCAGACGCAAGCGCCGGATCATCCTCTGCACCAAGAAACCGATCGTACAGCTTCTTAAGCGACAAACGTTCACAAATTTGTTATATAACAAGTGCAGTTTTTCATTGACTGAACGAGCATTCATTGCATATAATTTTCAGAAAAAGGGGTGGGAAGCGGATGGAAACCTTGCGACAACACGATTTTTCGGAGGAATTCGCAGAACCGCAGGAGGTGGAAGCTATTGTAGAACAGATCAACGATTATTATCGGGATACCAGCCGGTAGTCTCAAAACTGTTTTATAATAGATAAAAAAATCATTGACTGAACTATAACACAGCGCATATAATAATGACAACAAAACATCCCGATGGGAGGCGCTGGAGATGGAAACCAGAATCACGGAGCTGCAAGCGGAGGACTTCCAGAGAGAAGAAGAAGAGACGATCCTCGAGATGATCAACGACTACTACGGCAGAATGGACGGCTAATGAAAAACACAACGACATCCCCATGAAAAAACCAGTGTGTCTGCCAACAACGGAAAACACACTGGTTTTTGCCTGATTATACCCGCAAAAGCTGTTTCAATTCGGCTGCATCCGTTACGGGAGCCTGGCAGGCATAGTTCTCACATACATACACAGTCGCCTTTCCGTCAATCGCCTTCTTCCCTTGGACAACCGGAAAACGCTCCCCCATGTCCGCTTCCTTTCCTGTCGGATTCAGCACCACAACGGCATTCGGCAAAAATTCGCCGCGCACCATCCGCAGCATCTCCTGTGTATCGCTGGCGGCCGGATCGCCTGCAATCACGATTTCCTTGCTGCCGTACACCGCAAACTGCAGGGCCATCAACATATGGGTGAAGCCGGGCGGATACGACTTAACATTGTCGGAAAACGCTTTGAATTGACGGCCGGCCATTTTTTCATACGCCTGGTTGCCGGTCAGTCGGGCCAACCGCAACAGGTTGAGTGTCATCACGGAATTGCCGGACGGAATCGCCCCGTCGTAAATTTCTTTCGGACGGGCAATTAACTGTTCACTGTCGTTGCCATAGAAGAAGAAACCGCCATGTTCCGCATCCCAGAACAGCCGGATGCCATCGTCAATCAGACGGATTGCCCTGTCGATATGCCGCACATCAAAATCGGTCTCATACAGCTCGAGCAATCCCCAGATCAGGAACGCATAATCGTCCAGATAAGCGGGATACGCCGCTTCCCCATCCCGATAGCGGGCAAGCAGCCGCCCATCTTCACGAATCAGTTTGGTCAAAATGAATTCGACCGCTTTTCGTGCGGCATCCGCATAACGGGTATCCCCGAGCACCCGCGCTCCTTTCCCCAGCGCGGCGATCATCAGGCCATTCCACGCGGTCAAAATCTTGTCGTCCTTGCCCGGATGCACCCGTTTGTCCCGTGCTTCAAACAATTTTTTCCTGGCGTCTTCCAGCATTCTCGACAGGTCCTCGCTACTCAGGCCAAACTGTTTCGCAACAGCCTGGTGATCCGTTTCGATCAGATTGAGCGCGCTGGTTCCGTGCTCAAAGTTGCCCTGTTCGGTGACCCCGTAATACGCGCAGAAAATCTCGCCGATCCGCTCGCCCAGCACCTGCTTGATCTGTTCCGGCCGCCAAACGTAAAATTTCCCCTCTTCCCCCTCCGAATCGGCATCCTCCGCCGAGTAAAAACCGCCTTCCGGGCTGGTCATGTCGCGCAGCACGTAGGTGAACACATCCCGCGCCACCTTCGCAAAAAACGGGTTGCCCGTCGCCTGGTACGTTTCCAGGTAAGCGATAGCGAGCAGCGCGTTGTCGTACAGCATTTTTTCGAAATGGGGAATCAGCCACATCTCGTCGACCGAATAGCGGGCGAAGCCGAACCCAAGATGGTCGTAGATGCCGCCGTGATACATCGATTCCAGCGTATGTTCCACCATCGACAGCGCTCTGTCATCGCCCGTTTTCCGCCAATAGCGCAGCAAAAATCCAAAATTGTGCGGCGACGGAAACTTCGGAGCAGCCCCAAATCCGCCGTATGTTGGGTCATACTTGTGAACAAACCGCTGGAACGCCGCTTCCAACACCTCTTCCGTCAATTCATCGCCATCGGTAGCCTGGAACCGGGGTTGCAACGCTTGCGTGATCCGCTCCCCCGCCCACAGGATTCGCTCCCGCTGCGTGTGCCATTTCTCCGCGATCTGTGACAAGATGTCGAGCAGGCCGGGTCGTCCGTACTTGCGCAATTTCGGAAAATAGGTTCCGGCAAAAAACGGCTTCTTGTCCGGCGTCATGATGATCGTCAACGGCCACCCTCCATGCCCGGTCATCTCCTGGCACACCGTCATGTAGATGTGGTCGATATCCGGCCGCTCCTCCCGATCTACCTTGATCGATATAAAATGTTTGTTCAGGCAGGCGGCCACTTCCTCGTCTTCAAACGACTCCCTTTCCATCACATGACACCAGTGGCAGGTGCTGTAGCCGATGCTGAGGAAAATCGGCTTGTCTTCCCGGTGCGCTTTCGCAAACGCTTCCTCCCCCCATGGATACCAGTCGACCGGGTTGTACGCGTGCTGCAGCAGGTAGGGGGATTTTTCGCGGATCAATCGGTTCGGCTCTTTCTCTTCTTTACCGGCCATGATCAAAACCTCCGTTGGCAGTTGAGTCTTTCCGCAGTCCTCAATAGGCAGAAAGCTATGGTGAATCATCCCATCCAAAACGTCACTTCGACAGGTATCCGTCATAGAGCTCTTCTGCGACTGACAACAACTCATCCGCCGTCATTGATTTCCATTTTTTCGCACAGCAGAATCTGAACTTGCTGCCGCTCCCGCACGGGCAGGGTTGATAGGGGTCTTCCGGCGCCAGTCTGGCAAGCATAGCTTGCTTCAGATCAGCCAAATCTTCTATGACGGAAAACCCGATCACATAATGCAGCCCCAGCCGGTCGCAAACCTGCCCGATCCGAACGGCTCGCTCTTCCGAGTTCACATCGATGACGACCGGTCGCTGCTCAGATCCAAGGGAAGTCACACCGATTCTCCCGCCAGTCAATCTCGCCCGTTTTGAAAAATGGTCGCGAGGTTGCAACGTCTCCTTTTGCTTAAGGTGCCGTCCTACGGCGGACAGATGCTTGTCCAGTGTCCGTTCATCGTCCGGGATCTCCTGACGGCGAGGCCCCATGAACATTTCGGCCAGCGGCTTGAACGAGTCGGGATCGTCACTATACAGTTCAAAATCCAGCAACGTCAACACTCGCTCATCCGAATGGTCGTCACCCCGTCCGGCCTTTTCCTGTTCCTGTTCGGTCGGCAAAAAAGGGATGGTCTGATGAGATTCCAGGTGAATCTGGAAAAGACTTTGCAAACTGCCAGTCAGCATGTCCCGCATTGCGGTAGCCTCCATTTTTTCGTAAAACCGGGCGCTGGCGAGCGCCGTGCGAAAATGGGAAGCCGCTTTTTCCGTCTCACCGATCTGAAGCAGCAGATTGCCGAGGGAATAGTGGGACTCCATCTGTTTCGGATCAACACGAACCGACTGTTCCCAAGCAACCGCCGCCAGATCCGGCCGTCCGCCCTGATAGTACAGATTGCCAAGCCGGTTCCATAAATAGCTATCCTGGTCGTCTGTCTGCAACTTCTGCAGAAAGTGCTCTTCCCCGTCGCTGATCCAACGGGGACGGCTCCCGTCAAACAGTCTGATTTCACCTGCTGAATACTGACTGTCTTCCATGTGTCGGACTGGGAGCATCCCGACCATAATGCCAAACTCGAGGGAATATGTATCCCCCCACTTCCCTGCGCCGTTACAATGCTTACAGCGAAAATAGGCAGTCGTCTGGATGTAGTCCAGCAACTCCACCTCCGCCTCGGAATTCATGGATTGTTGCCTCGCCCGATCCGCCATCCAACGGTCTAAATCAAACACCACATGCCCCACGTCATACTGTCCTTTTCGGCCGCAATGGCCGCACACCAGATAGTGTTTATTCGGCTGGTAGGCAGGACGAAACCGGTTTTTCCTGCGCGCCACAAGTTGCCCGTATTGACCGGGCAACATGTTGACGGTCGGCTTGTCCGGAACATCTTCCGATTTTAACCCAGTAATGGTACAGATCAACCTGGGGTTGATCGCTGCGTGTGAACCCGCCATTGTCATGTCTCCTCTCTCACGAAAACAGCCCACTCAACAGGCTGACAATCACCTGGTGTGTCCCACAACACTTCACTCCGCCACCGCTTTGCTCACCGCCGCGTAAAATTGCTGCCAGGCGGGCGACATCCCCTGCAGATGCGGACTGTTCGCCGGAAACGCCCCGGCAACATCATGCCCGCCCGCTGTTTCACCGGCATGCAAAGTACCGTTTTTCTGTTTATTCTGATGCCGCTTCTGCTTCAGTTTCGTTTTTTCCCGTTTTCGTCTCGACATTTCTCTCACTTCCCGATCCATTCTTTGCGCAGGGCGAACAGTTCTCTCAGTTCGTCGGTCGACATTTCGGTGATCCAGTTTTCGCCCGTTCCGACAATTTGCCGGCTGAGTCCCTGCTTGCGTTCGATCATCTCATCGATCCGTTCTTCCAGCGTTCCCAATGTAACGAACTTGTGAACCTGCACATCCTTCGTCTGCCCGATCCGGAACGCCCGGTCGGTGGCCTGATCTTCCACAGCCGGATTCCACCACCGGTCAAAATGGAACACATGGTTGGCGGCGGTCAGGTTCAATCCGGTTCCGCCCGCTCTTAGCGACAGGATAAAAATTCCGCACTGCTTCTCCGCGGGCAACGAGTCGTCCTGAAAGCGGGCGACCATTTGGTCCCTAGCCGTCTTCGTGACTCCGCCGTGCAGAAACTGAACCGGCTCCCGCCGCTCCTTCTCGAGAATCGCCTGCAGCAATTGCCCCATCTCGACGAACTGGGTGAAAATCAGGCACTTGTCGCCTTCCTCCCGCAGCTCGTGGATCATTTCGAGCAGCCGGGCGATTTTATTCGAACGGCGCTTCCATGCCGGACTTCTCTCTTTCAAAAACAGGGCCGGATGGTCGCAGATCTGTTTCAGCTTCGTCAGCGTGCCGAGAATCAGGCCTCGTTTCTCCATGCCCGTTAGTGAATCGATCTTGCGGAACAAATCCTGCACCACATTTTCATATAAGGCAGCTTGTTCCGGAGTCAGGGACACATAGGTTTTCGCTTCATTTTTCTCCGGCAGAGCGAGTTGAATCGCCGGATCTTTCTTGACCCGCCGCAGCAAGAACGGGCGGATCAGCTTCTGTACCTGACTGATCAGCAGAGGGTCGTTTTTCTTTTCGATCGGGGCGACATACTTTTCCGTAAAAGAGCGAAGACTGCCCAGATAACCAGGATTGAGAAAATCGAAAATCGACCACAGCTCCGTCAACCGGTTTTCGATCGGCGTGCCGGTGAGGGCGATGCGATGGACGCCCTCCAGCTTGCGAATCGCCGCGGCTTGTTTGGTGTGCGGATTTTTGATATTTTGCGCCTCATCGAGACAGATGCAGTCCCATCTCACCGACCGCAGTTCATCCTGATCGAGATGAGCAAGCGCATAGGACGAGATGACCAGATCGACGTCTTGGACCGTCTCGGCAAACGCTTCCCCCTTGGCCCGCTGTGATCCGTAATGCAGATAGACCCGCAGGGAAGGGGCAAACCGCTGGAGTTCCTTCTGCCAGTTGCCCAAAACGGAGGTGGGACAGATCAGCAGAGCCGGCCCCGTGCAGGTCTCTTTTCTCGCATGCAGCAGGTAGGAGATAAACTGAATCGTCTTGCCCAGCCCCATATCGTCAGCAAGACAACCGCCCAGCCCGAATTGGCGCAAAAACAGCAGCCAGGAGACTCCTTCCAACTGATAGGTTCGCAGTTTTGCGTTCAACTCGGCCGGGGGTTGCACCAGCGGTGCAACCGACTGCCGCTGCAGTTGCTTCATGAATTTTTTCAGATGGCTGTTTAACTCGACTTCCAACCGGAGCTGGTCCTGCTCGCCAGATTCGCCCTCAGTCCCGCCCTGCCCGTCCGGGTGAGCGGACGCCGGCTCTCCGGAACCCAACAGATGCAGTTCCAGCACTTCGCGCAAGGACAGTCCCTGCTTTTTCTGCACCCGCTTGATCGTCTGCTGCACCTGGCTGAGAAAAGCGGGATCCAGTTGAATCCACCTGCCGCGAATCCGCAAAAGCCGCTTTTTCTCCTCAGCCAGCCGGAGGAATTCCGCTTCCGAGAGATCCATATCTCCGACAGCCAGCTTCCAGTCGAACTCGACAAGCTGGTCCAAGCCGAACAAGGAATTCCCCGCTGCACCGACTGACGGTTGAATTTTCGCCTTCAATCGCGGCTTAAGCCGCCTCAACTCCTCCCACCAAGCAGGCAAAAATACGGAATACCCTGCCTGCATCAGCCGCAGGCAGCTTTCGTTGAGAAATTCCCACGCCTCCTCGTCGCTCAGTTCCGTTCGAATGCCTGCGGCGGAATCATCCGATTGGAGCCACGGGACGATCCGAACCCATCTGGCAGTATCTTTGGCGATTCGGTCACCTGCAGATTCCTGCCACTCGGGCGGCAACTCTCCAGCCAGCGTTGTTCCCTGAAAATCGGCTTCCACCAGCTGATTCGGATCCGCCTTACCCTGCAAAATCAGCCGCAGTTGCCAACTATCGTCCTCTCCCTCCGGCTCAACCAGTTGAATGCAGGTGCGAAACGGAACTGAGTCGCGCTTCCAGCCGATTGCGATCAACCACTCTTCTTCCTCATCCAGACACGCCTGTTCTGGTTTCGATTGTCCAGGTTCCGCAGCCGACTGCAACAGCTTATGCTCCTGCTGCAGCTTCTCCCATGCGGCCGCCACTTCCGGTTCCTGCTGTAACATTTCCGCTAACACTGCCTCAAACCATTCGTGCAGATAGGAAACGCCTTGCCGCTCCGCATCCTGCAACAGCGGTTGGTAGGACGCTTCCAGTTCCGGCGGCAGGAGGAGCTTCCAACCGAACCGTCCCGCTTGCCAGCTCTCAAATGACGGAGCAAACCAGCCGTTGGCAAGCGCCGTCCGATAGATCTGAGCCGCCCGCTGCAACAGCAGCGTCTCGCTGCTCCAGCTGAATTTCGCGTATAGTGAGGGGGCGGGAGACGCGAAAAAATCGAGGGCCATCAACGGATCGAGAACCAGCCCCCATTTTCCGTCCGATTGTGCCTCTTCGAGCGTCGTTCCGTAATAAGACCGGTAATGCCATGCGAACAGTTGTGTTTTGAAAGAGTGGGGACTTACAGACCGATCGTTCCCCCCCGTGCCCCAGACAAAAAAATCTCCCGACTGCAGCCTGTTGCAATGAATCGCCAAAGTCTCCTGAGCAATCATCCGATGATGTTTCCTTTCTTTAATTCCTCCTGCAAAGCGCGGTATCGTGCATACTGTTTGGTCAGAAAAGCGATATACTTGTTCCAGCGCTGCTCTTGCTTCAGGCGCCGGTAATGCTGTTTCAGTTTTTTCAACAGCTTGACCGCCTGTTTGTAGGAATCCCGGTTTTTCTCCGCGATAAAACGGTCGATCGCCTGATGATAGAGGGGGAGCACCAGCGCCGGGTCGTGCGCTTCTACCCGCTTCAAATCAGTCGGGTCAGCCTGCAAGGGAGACAGTCGGCACAGCAGATTGAGATCCACCCATTCCCGGTAACGTTTCCGCTCCATCAAATAGTCGGCATAATAGCTGTAACTGTCCGGCAGAAGGTATAGCGCGGTTTCAACCCACTCCGCTTCCGTCTCAATCTGCTTGCCCACTTCCCTCCAATACTGCAAGTACCAACTCATGTACGGTTGCCCCGCGTGCTTGACCAGCGGCTTCATCCAGCGTAACCAGGCGACCATCCTGTCCCATTCCTGCAAGTCAAAAAACGTATGCAGATAACCCATAAAAGAGCCGGGATCTTTGACAGAAAGCTGCTCGTCTGCCATTTTCATCGCCTGCTGATCGTTCCCGGCCATAATCTCAAAATGCACCAACGCCGTCACCAGCGCATCTTTGCGAATCGGCTGAAGACCGGGCTTTTTCAGTTCCGCCTGCAGCCGCAGACGCTCCGCATGCACCCACTCTGACACATTCAACCAACTCCACCATAGGAAACGATAGACAAACGACCAGTTGATGGGCGTTTGTTTCCCGGGAAAAGCGTGTTCCGCCAAAAAATGGGCCGTTTCAACCAGGTGCCGCGAATACAGCCGCCGGACTTCCACAACGTCCGGTTGATTGATAAGCCGAATGATCTCCTCGATGCATCGCACCGACTGTTCCCTGTAGTACGCCGAATGATCGGAGTAGTACGCATACGGATTTTCATATTTTTGATAGAACTGGCTGCACAGTTTCAGGACGAACAGGTTCACATGCAGTTGATAGAGGCAGCGAATCGTTGGATTCCATGATTGGGCAAACGGAAACAGGTGATCTCTGATCTGCAAGGTTATCGTTTCCAAGAAATGCGCTCCGTAAAAAGGATGTTTGCCAAACTGTTTCTCAAAATAAGAGTGCCATTCCGCAACCGAACCTGTTTCCTGCGGAGCCGTGATCCGTCTCCTTCCCGCAGTTTTCGGCACGGGAGAAGGCGCCGTCCCGGCAGCCGCGGATGCAGCAGCCTCTACAGCGGCAGCTGCGATCTCCGCCTCCGCTTGGATTGCGGTGGCATCCGTGTCGGCCTGGTCCGCGCCGCCAGCTCGTTTCCGTTTCGGGGACAGAAATTGCCGGGGCGTTAAACCGGCTGCGGCACAAGCTTCGAACAGCACAGCAGCCATATGCTTGCAGTAATCGCCGTAAGGGCAGCTGCACGTGCTGGACGGGAAAGCATCCAGATGGATCCGAACCTGGTACGGTTCACTGCCGTAGACCGTCGCCTTGATCACCGCTTTTCCTTCCATTTCGAGATCTTCTACCGAATCTGCAAGGTAGTAGTCCCAGCCTCTCTTTAAAATCGTATCCCGAAAATAGGGACGAATCCGATTGGTTAAATCCTCCATGCTTAAACGGAACATAAGGGGTTACCTCGTCACATAAAATCGTTACCGATAGTGTACCAAAAAACGCGTATGGGGAAAACACACACGCATCCCTCCTCACACACAGTGCCCAGTATATTAAAAAGAAAAAAGCCCCGCTTGAATCGCGGGACATCTCCGTCCAAAAGTCTGCAGACACTGGCTCGATTTAATCCGGACGTGAATCTCGCTTCGGGGTGCGAATCGTATTGGCAAATTGTTCTGCATCCAATCCATGGTAAATCACGGCCATCTGCTGCAAAGGACTCCGGCGATTTCCTCGATCAAATCGCTTTTTTGCCTTTGCCGAGATACGCCGCCTGCACATCCGGATTGTTCATCAGTTCAGCGGCGGTGCCTGCGAGCACGATTTCCCCCCGTTCCAGCACGCAGGCACGGTCTGCAATCCGCAAAACCGCTTTCACATTCTGTTCAACGAGAATCACCGTCACGCCCAGTTCATCCCGCAATTGCTTGAGCACACCCATGATCGATTTAACGATCAGCGGGGCCAGCCCAAGAGACGGTTCATCCAACAGGATCAGCTTCGGATTGGCCATCATCCCCCGTCCAATCGCCAGCATCTGCTGCTCGCCGCCGCTCAGCAGCCCGCCCGGCCGGTCCAGCAGTTCCTGCAGCTTGGGGAAAATCGCCAATACCCGCTCCAGATCGGCCAGCACTTGCCGCTTCTCGTTTCTGTACCGGTGATACGCGCCGAGCAGCAAATTTTCCCGAACCGACAGCGAGTCGAAAATCTGACGTCTTTCCGGTACCAGGCAAATTCCCTTGCGGACGATCGATTCCACGGAATCGCCGGAAATCCGCTCCCCCTCGAACAGAATGCTGCCTGTACGCGGCGGGTACACGCCGGCCAGGCTGCCCATCAGCGTGCTTTTGCCTGCGCCGTTGGAGCCGACAATCGCAAAAATTTCTCCCTGCCGCACATGAAAATCGACCCCTTTTAGAACATGCAGGTACCCGTGATACGTATGGATCCCTTCCACCCGGAGCATCACACCACCTCCTCTTCGTCCCCGAGATAAGCCGCGATCACCCGCGGATCGGAAGCGATCGCTTCCGGCGTTCCTTCCGCAATCTTTCCACCGTAGTCGAGCACCACGATTGTATCGGCAATCGACATCACCGTTTCCATGTCATGTTCCACGAACAGGAACGTGATTCCGTCTTCCCGCATGTTCAGGATGATCTCCACCAGTTCCCGGGATTCCTGCGGATTCAGACCCGCCATCGGTTCATCCAGCAAAATCAGCTTCGGGTTCGAAACGGCTGCCCGGGCGATCTCCAGCAACCGCTGATTCCCGTAGGGAAGCGTGGCGGCATTCTCATACGCCCGGTGGGACAAGTCGACTTTGTCCAGCCACGCGAGCGCCCTGTGCAACGCTTCGGTTTCTTCCGCATCCACACTTTTCCAGCGCAATCCCGCTTTCAGCATGCCGGTGCGCATCCGGCGGTGGAACCCGGTCATCACATTCTCCACCACCGTCATGTTAGGAAACACCTGCAGATTTTGAAACGTGCGGGTGATCCCCAGGCTGGCAATCTGATACGGTTGCAGCCGGGTGATGTCCCGATTTTCGAACAGGATGCGGCCGGAAGTCGGAGGCAGAATCCCGGTGATCAGGTTGAACAGGGTCGTCTTGCCCGCTCCATTGGGGCCAATGACCGCCACGATCTCCCCCTGTCTGACGTCAAAGGAAACGTCTTTGACCGCCGTCACGCCCCCGAACGATTTCGTCAACGACCGGACCTGCAGCAAAGTCGGGGCAGTAGCCGTCGGTTTTTTTCGTTCCAGTCTGGGCGGTACAGCGAGCGCGACCGGCGTCGGCACAGCCCCACCGGCATTGCTTAATGTGCCTTTTTTCTTCCATCTGCTTCCGTATTTCGCCCACGCGGATTTTATCGCCGTTCCCAAACCGTCCGGCATATAGATCAGCAGCACCACCAGCAGCAGGCCGAAAAAAACAATTTCAAACTCCCCGCCCGCATCATGAACAACGAGCGGCACGACTTCCTTCAACACTTCCCCCAGCAGAGTAAACACCGCCGCACCGAGCAGCGCCCCCTCGATCAGGCCGACGCCTCCGATAATCACCATGATCAGAAAATGAATCGAGGTCATCACATCGAACAACGGCGGGCTGATGAAAGCCACGTAATGCGCGTACAAACTCCCGGCCACAGACGCGTAGACGGCGCTGATCACAAACACCTGGACTTTGTACCTGTGCGTGTTGACGCCAACCGCACCGGCGGCGATTTCACTGCCGTGAATCGACCGGAGGGCCCGGCCCACGCGGGAATGCACGATATTTTTGGCGAACAGGATGCCAGCCAGCACGAACAGCCAGACCAGGTAGTAAAATTTGGCGTCACTGTTGACCTCCCACCCGAACAGGCGAAGCGGTGGAATTCCGTAAAATCCGTCCAGTCCGCCTGTCAGTTCCTTCAATTGTTTGAAGAAGATAAACAGGATGACGCCAAATCCCAAAGTGGCCAGCGCCAGATAATGCTCCTTCAGCTTGAGTGTGGGAATCCCCACAATCAGGGCCACCAACCCGGCGATGACGGCGCCCACCACAACCCCGAGCCACGGCGAAAGCGACAGCTTGACGGACAGAATGGCCGATACGTACGCTCCGATTCCGTAAAAGGCGGCATGGCCAAGGGAAATCTGGCCGGCCAGCCCCATCAGCAACGTCAGGCCCGTGCAGACCAAAGCGTACAGACCGATCAGATTCAAGGTTCCCACCACATAAGAGGAAGGGGCGATGACGGGGATCAGCAACAGCATCCCCGCCACCAGCCATCTCCCTTTGAAACGGCGGCTGGATACGGCGGACAAACCCGGCTTCCGCATGCGACTGCCCTCCTCCTATACCCGTTTTCCGGTCGCTTTGGCAAAAATCCCGTTGGGCAGCACAAACAGAACCAGCAGCAGAATGCCAAAGCTGATCGCGTCCTTGAATCCGGTGGTCCACAGCCCTTCGGTGAACGATTCCACGATTCCGATCAGGAAGCCGCCCAGAATGGCGGCCGGAGCATTCGTCAATCCGCCGATCACAGCGGCCACAAACGCCTTCATTCCCAGCATCAGTCCCATGTTGTACGAAGCTCCGGAAATGGGAGCGATGATGATCCCGGCGATCGCTCCCAAACCGGCGCTGACCGTGATCGCCACCAGCGACATTTTCTCCGGACGGATGCCCATCAGTCTGGCCGCAAACCGGTTGACCACGCACGCCGTCACCGCCTTGCCCAGATAGGTCCGCTCAAAAAACAGGTAGAGGGTGACGATCATCAGGCAGGAGACGGCGACCGCCCAGACGCTTTGCGGCAGCAACACTGCCCCCATCCAGTGCAGGGAAGGCAGCCCGCTGAACGGGCGCAGGGAATGCGGCTCTGTGCCCCAGATGAACAACGCCAGTCCCCGCAGGGCGATGGAGACACCGATCGTAATGATGATTAGGGTTGTGAGGGGGGACCTACGGGCCGGATAAATCGCCAACCGTTCAAACAATCCTCCGATCGCCACCACCCCTGCAACGCTCAACAGAACCGCCACCGGCAGCACAACGCCTGCATCGGCCAGGCTGATGCTGATCAAGGCACCCAGCATGGCGAATTCACCCTGGGCAAAATTCAACACGCCCGTGATGTTGTACGTGATCACAAAGCCGACCGCGATCAGTGCGTAAATACTGCCGATCGTCAAACCGGAAAACAGCAACTGCAGGATCTGGCTGAGGGCTTCCACGCGCAACCTCCCCTTTTTACGGTTTGATTTTCCAGGTTCCGTTCCGGATTTCGATCATCACCAGGCCCTGGGTGGTGAGACCGTTGTGGTCATTGGCGTTCAGGTTGAAGATGCCGCCGGTTCCCGCAAACCCGACTGTGTTCCGTTCGATCGTATCCCTGATTTTCGTCGGATCGTCACCGGCCGTCTGGATCGCCCTGATCAAAATCTGGAATGCATCCCAGGCATGTCCTCCGAACGTGCTTGCTTCATAGCCGAATTTTGCTTCAAACCCTTTCTTGTAGTCGGCGAGCAGCTGTTTTTGCGGATCCTGGTCAGGCAGCTGATCCACCACTAGCAGCTTGCCGGCCGGGAAAATCACGCCATTCGCCGCGTCCCCGCTCAGTTCGACAAATTTTTTGGTGGCGATGCCGTGGCTTTCGATCACCGGCACATCGATCCCCAGTTCTTTCACATTCTTGGTGACAACGGCCGATTCCTGAGCGGTGCCCCAGATAATGACCGCCTGCGGATTCGCTTTTTTGACGCGGGTCAGCATCGGTTTGGCGTCATTCACGGTCGCTTCAAACACTTCCTTGCTGACAGCTTCGATCCCGTATTGGCCGGCAAGCGCCTGAAATTCCTCATAACCGCTGGAACCGAACGCGTTGTCCACATTCAGCCACGCGACTTTCGTCAGATTTTGCGCTTTCAGGTATTCGAGCACCTTGCGCACCACCAGATCGTCGCTCGGCGCCGTTTTAAACACCCACTGGCGGACGGGCTGCACGATTTTTTTGCTGGCCGCCACCGAGATGAACGGGATCTTCGACTTTTCCGCCTGGGGAATCATCGCCAGGCTGTTGCCGCTCGACGTCCCGCCGATCACGGCCGCCACTTTCTCCTGTTCCATCAGTTTTTTGATGGACAGTACCGCTTCGTTTTGATCCGACTTGTCATCATAGGCGATCAGCTTGATCGGCCGTCCTTTGACGCCGCCGGCTGTATTCAGTTTGTCGACCAGCATCTGCACCGTATCCATCTCCGGCTTGCCAAGCGGCGAGGAGCCGCCGGAAGCGGAGAACACCGCGCCGATTTTGATCGGTTCCTGATTGCCATTTCCGGCCTGCTTTCCGCCGCCCGTGGCCGCCGATTGACAGGCGGTGAGCGCCCCCGCCAGGCAGAGAGAGAGGAGAAAACCAAACGCTTTTTTCACACGATTTGCCCCCTTGGTTGGCCCGCTTGGCCAGGCCGTTTTCTCGCCGTTGCGAGCGGCCGGAGAACCGGCCGCCCCCGGCGGTTTAATAATGTTTGACTTTCTCTTTCCGAATCGTCGGCTCGCCGACTTCCAGCAACTGTCCGGTCCGGACATCCTGCACGGGTGACGCTTCCGTCTTCCAGCTGGCGGGCGTTTCCGCTCCCCAGAACGTGGCCCGCTGTGGATCGTCGAGGGTCCAGCGAATCGGTTCCCAATCCGGTTCGTCCGTGAAATAATCGCCCGTGTACAGCTCGATCCGGTGGCCGTCCGGATCCCGCAGATAGACAAAGAACGCGTTCGACAGGCCGTGCCGGCCGGGCGTGCGTTCGATCTGTTTCGCATAGCCGCGGGCGGCCAGCACATCGCAGGCGTCCAAAATCGATTTCGCATCATCCAGCCAAAAAGCCACGTGGTGGAGACGCGGCCCCCTGCCGCTGGTGAGTGCCAGATCGTGGACACTCGGCTTTCTGTACAGCCACACCGCCCACAGCTCGGGATCTTCGCCGCCGGTCACCGTATATTCGGAGCAGCGGAATCCCAGGTGCTCCCGGTACCAGTCGTACCCGCGCCCAACGTCCCGGACCATGCAGTTGACATGGTCGACCCGTTTGATTTTGGCTCCCCCGTGCAGATGAAATTGTTGCAGCATCCGTTCCGCTTTTTCCATCTCGCAGAAAAATTCCACCGGCAATCCGACCGGGTCCTGCACGCGAAGCGCTCTTCCCTGTCCTGTCTCCTCCCCCCTCTCCAGCCAGCGGATGGGCAGCCCCTGCCCCGCCAACAAACGTTCGAGCTGATTGAGATCCGCTTCCGACCGAACCCGGTAGGCCAGGTGATTGACGCTCGGCCGGTCCGCTTGTGTCAGGACCAGGCAATGATGGTTCGTATCTTCGATACCTCGCAGGTAAATGTGCGTTTCGTCCGCTTCCGTTTCGATCAGACCGAGCGTGTTGACGTAAAAATCCCTGGACTTGGCAAGATCCGTGACATGCAACTCCACATGATGCAGGCGGATGATATTGAAATTCATCTTGCTCCCCCTCAAATTGGCCGAATTTTACAAAATCGGATTGGACCAGGCGGCGGAATGCCCCTCTGTCTCCTGCAGTGCCGCCGACCCCGTGCGGGCCAGGAACTGGCTCACCTTGTCCATGTAGGGTTGTTTGTTGTAGCTGTTGTACAGAGCGCCCGCCATGCGCACTGGGTCGCCGAAGAAGAAGTATTCATACAGCACCTGCCGGTTGCCGAACGCGCTGATCGCAATATCCCAGGCGAGCCGGAACAGCTGCACCCGCTCATAGCCGTCGATGTTCGCTCCTTGCGTGTACTTGTGGAGATATTCGCCGATCTCCGGATGTTGAAAATCGTCCTGCGTCGGAATCGCCATCAGACCGCTGGCGCCCAGCTGGCGGATAATTTCGGCCAGGCGCGGATACACCTTCGGATACCAGTTCCGGGCCGCATTCAGCGGGGCAAAATCGGGCAGCATGACACCGTACGCATCGACCGACGCATTCGCTTCCGCCGCGGTTAAAAACGCTTTCATCGCTTCCAGGGCGACGATCACTTCCGCCGCCTTCTCCTGCACGTGCTGGAACTGGGAGATGCCGATCGCGTCGATCAGCCTCAGAATGACGCCCAGCACGAACTCGGTTTTCGCGACATTCTTGATGACCACCTGATGGGCCATGTGCACGACCGCATTTGTTTCCATATACGCGCGGTTGCAAAGCTCATTGTTGCCCGCGATGAACACCCGGTCCCAGGGAACCAGCACATCATCGAACACAACGATCGCGTCGCTTTCGTCAAACCGGGACCCGAGCGGGTGATCCCATTGATTTTTGCCATAATCAAACGACTCCCGGCACAAAAATTTGAGTCCCGGCGTGTTGTTGGGGAGCGCAAAGGCAACCGCGTACGGGTCATCTTCCGCTGTGGTTTTGTTGACGGTGGACGGAAACACAACGATTTCGTCGGTGATGCCCCCGAGGGTGGCCAGCAGCCGGCAGCCACGGATGACCAGCCCTTTCGCATTGCGTTCGACGATACGCGCCGAGAGGTAGGGGTCATTTTGCCTAGCCGCGTTTTTGGAACGGTTCGCTTGCGGATGGATCAGTGTGTGGGTCAGGCACAGATCGTTTTCTCTTACATAGCGGTAGTAGTTTTTGATATTCTCGCCGAATATCGGATCATCTTGGGCAAAAAAATCGGACGCGTTGGCGAACGCCATGATGCTCGCGTTCAGGTAATCGGGTGTGCGTCCCATCATACCGCCGGTGTGATCCGCCCAGATTTTCATCATCTGCCGCCTTTTCGCCAGGTCTTCCTGCGTCCTCGGCGTCAGGAAGGACATGCCGACCCGGTCGCCCGTATCCGGCGACACATAGGTCATGGTGTCCTTCAATTCCGGTTTGTGCTGCAGATCGTAGAGATCGGCCATGCTCCTGACGACATTGCGAAATGCCGGATGTTCCGACACTTTCTCCACTTTCTCGCCGTGAATCCAGACGTTGTTTTGCGCAGCGTCCAGCGCCTCCACATACTGCTTGCCGGTTCTTGCAGGCATTGCGATCCCCCCTGTCGGAATGTCCCTCAATGTCCCTCTGCGTTTTGGATGGTCAATGGCTGACCGTCGCCTGTTTCGGTTGCGGGCTATGGCCGAATTTGGGAATCGGGTGCTCGCCCAGGGCGACGTGTACAGTTTGCACTTCCGTGTAGAATTCGAAACTGTAATGTCCTCCTTCCCGGCCGATCCCGCTGTACTTGGTTCCGCCGAACGGCGCCCGCAGATCCCGCACATTCTGCGAGTTGATCCAGACCATCCCCGATTCGATCGCCTGCGCCACGGTGTGCGCTCGTTTCAGGTCGGACGTCCACACATAGGCGGCCAGTCCATACTTCACATCGTTCGCCAGCCGGATCGCCTCCGCTTCCGTTTGGAACGGAATGACCGCCAGCACCGGTCCGAAAATCTCCTCCTGCGCCACCCGCATCTCATTGCGGACACCCGTCAACAGAACCGGCCGGATAAAGTTGCCATCCGGGAATTCTTCCGGACACCCACCGCCGGTGACAACGGCCCCTTCCTCTTTCGCCAGCTCGATGTAGGCATTCACCCGCTTCCAGTGCTCGCGATGAATCAGCGGTCCGACTTCCGTCGCGGGGTCCAGCGGGTCACCGACCCGGATGCGGGCGATCCGCTCTTCCAGAGCGGCCACAAACCGGTCATGCAGCGATTCCTCGATCAGCAGCCGCGAGTTGGCCGTACAGCGTTCTCCGTTGAATGAATAGATGCCAAAGATCACCGCATCCAACGCCCGTTCAAAATCGGCGTCGGCAAACACGATCACCGGCGATTTGCCGCCCAACTCCATCGAGAACCGCTTGAGCGTTGCCGAACCGTTGCGCATAATCTCCATACCGGTCGTCGTTTCGCCGGTGAAGGAGATCAGCTGGACGTCGGGGTGGGCGACCAGGGCGGCGCCCGCCGTCTCCCCGAAACCGTGCACGATGTTGAACACCCCCGCCGGCACACCCGCTTCCTGAATGATTTCCGCCAGCTTGCTGGCGGTCAGCGGCGACCATTCGGCCGGCTTCAGCACGCACGTATTGCCGGTCGCCAGACAGGGAGCCACTTTCCATGTCTCCAGCATGACCGGCGCGTTCCACGGCGTGATCAACCCGGCCACGCCGACCGGCTTGTGAATCGTATAGTTGAGAAACGACCTGTCGACTGGAAACGCTTCCCCGTGCAGACGGGCCGCCACCATCTCGGCAAAGAACCGAAAATTTTCGGCTGCACGCGCCGTTTGCTTGCGGGTCTGGCTGATCGGCAGCCCCGTATCCAGCGACTCCAGATAGGCGATTTCTTCCGCGTTAGCCTCGATTCCTTCGGCGATGCGGAGGATCATCGCCAACCGGTCTTTGACGCTCATGCGGCGCCATGGCCCCTCATCGAACGCGCGGCGGGCAGCTGCCACCGCCAGGTCGATATCTTCCTTGCTGCCTTCCGCCACCTCGTTGATCGGTTGATTGGTAAACGGATTCAGATTGATGAAGTTCCTGCCGGCCACCCCTTCACAGAACCGGCCGTCGATAAAATGCAGCGTCCGCTCCGCCTGCCGATGTTCCATGCTCAAACCCCCTCGCTTCCGTTTCTTCCGTCGATCACCGGATTTTCCAACACACCCAGCCGATCGATTTCCAGCCGCATCACGTCCCCGGGATACACATGGGAAATTCCCTTCGGCGTTCCGGTCAGGATCACATCACCGGGCTCCAGCGTCATGAAGGAACTGATGAATTCGATCAGATCGGGGATCGTGTACATCAAATCCCGCGTATTGCCCCTCTGCCGCAGTTCCCCGTTCACGTACGTCCGCAGTTCCAGATTTTCCACATTCGGCACATCTTCTTTATCCACCAGAAACGGTCCGAGCGGCCCGAACGAATCGTGCCCCTTGGCACGAACGGGCGGCCGGTAGAAATTGTTGACATAATCGCGAACCGTCACGTCGTTGGCGATCGTGTAACCGCTTACATAATCGTAGGCATGCGTATGCTTGATGTTCCGCCCGGCCCGGCCGATCACCACCGCCAGCTCATTTTCATAATGCATGTAGGTCGCTCCGTCGGGGTAGACCACCGGCGCCTGATGGCCGATCAGCGAACTGTTCGGCTTGATGAACAGCACCGGTTCTTTCGGTTTCTCCAGGCCGAGTTCCTCGGCATGATCCGAGTAGTTCAACGCCAGACCGATCACCTTGTTCGGGATCAGCGGGGGCAGCCAGACCCGGATCGCGTCCAGAGGGTACTCCCGCCCCCCTTCATCCGTCACCGTGGTTCCATTGACAACTCCGGTATGAATCCGTCCTTGGGCAATAAACCGGGCCTGTTTCATCCTGCATGGCTCCCCGCCGCCCGGCTGAGCAACCCGTAACTTTCCAGCACACTGCGGATTTTCGCTTGCAATTCCTCCGTCGGCAGATCCATCGGCAGCCGCAAAGCCGGGTGAATCTTGCCCATCATGCCGAGTGCCGCTTTCAAGGGAGCCGGGTTGGTATCCATAAACAGGACGTCATTCAGCGGCATCAGCTGGTAGTGAAGATCCTGCGCGCTTTTGACGTCTCCGGCCGCCCAGCAGTTGTAGAGATCAGCCACTTCCTTCGGCATCACATTGGCCGTCGCGCTGATATAACCGGCCCCGCCGATCGCGAGCATCGGGTAGCAAAGCAGTTCGATGCCGGAAAACAGGAGGAAATCTCTGCCGCAGTGGAGAAGTACCCGGTTGACATGCTCAAAATCTTTGTTCGACTCCTTGACGCCGATGATATTCCTGCAATCTTCGGCCAGCCGGGCCAATGTCTTGACCTCCAGATTGACGGCTGTCCGGCCGGGAATGTTGTAAACGATAATCGGGATGTCCACAGCGTCGGCAATCGTGCGGAAATGTTTGTACAAAGCGTGTTGGGAAGGGCGGTTGTAGTAGGGAACGATCACCATCGCAGCATCGGCGCCCATCTCCTGCGCCAGCTTGGTCAGGTGCAGCGTTTCCTGATGGTTGGTGGACCCGGTTCCCGGGACGAACGGCACGCGGCCAGCCACCGTTTTGCAGGCCAGTTCCATCACCCGCTCGCGCTCGGCCAAACTGAGAGAACTCGGCTCGCCCGTGGTTCCTGTCACTGAAATCCCGTGGCTCCCCGATTCGATATGCCAGTTGATCAGATTGACGAAAGCGGTTTCATCCACATTGCCGTCTTTGTCAAACGGTGTGACCACCGGCGCAATCGAGCCGCGCAACCGCTGCTTGATTTCCTGATACATGCACAGGTTCCTCCTTTTAATCGGACTATTTTGCTTTTGCATACTAGTCAGTTAATTTATTCAAAAAAAATTTCTCCTCCCTC
The DNA here is from genome assembly GCF_000376225.1 of Effusibacillus pohliae DSM 22757. Classification (NCBI taxonomy): domain Bacteria; kingdom Bacillati; phylum Bacillota; class Bacilli; order Caryophanales; family Alicyclobacillaceae; genus Effusibacillus; species Effusibacillus pohliae. Next base: position 72,218 of record NZ_AQXL01000133.1, on the reverse strand, counting down.
CTTCCACCGGTTCCCTGACCGAAGCATTACTGGACTTCCCGGTTCCCCTGCTGCGCTTTCCGGTTCATAAATGCACGCACCGTGTTCAGCTTGTGTTCCCGGACAAACTGTTCAATCTGGGAAAATGAGGCGCGATCCCGCAGCATGTGGATGATCGTCTCGTGTTCGCGCACCGATTGACGGGCTCTTTCCGGCACAAACAGCTGGCCGGACCGCCGCAACGCATCGATTCGTCGGCAGGTTTGCATGATATTTTCCACCAGATAGGCGTTGTCGCATTGTCGGTAAATCTCCGTGTGAAAGGCGCGGTTCAATTGCCCGAATCTGTAAAAATCGAATTCATCCAGCGATCGTTCCATCTCCTCATTGATGGCTACCAGATCCGGCAGCTTCTCTTTCGGAAACCGGAGGGAACTGAGGGCCGTCGCATACCCTTCCAACACGGCCAGTACAGACAGGGTTTCCAGATACTCGACCTCATTGATCGGACTGACCTGCGCCCCGCTGTAAGGCTTGAACTGGATCAGGCCGTCCGCTTCCAGTTGGCGTATCGCCTCCCGGATCGGAATGGCGCTCAACCCGAGTTCCCTGGCCACCTGGTCGATGACGATCCGATATCCGGGACCGTATGTGCCGTCAAGAATCCGGGCGCGAATCACTTCATAGGCATACTGTTTTTTGTTCTGGGTTGTTTTCGGACTATTCATGCACTAATCATATATGAAATCATATATGATTTCAACCCCTTTTTTTGATGGGGTACTGTCAATACCCTGCCGAATCGCATGGATGACAATCTGGAACATCTCGCCCACTAGTGGATGGAAACGGAGGAACCCCTTCCCTGAAAATGGGAAGGGGTGGTTGCAAAACGGGTTTCCCGCGGTTTTCCACGATTGAGCCGGTAAAGGAGGTTCCCGGCATCAGAAAAACGTGAGAGCCTCCAGAATTTCCCGCAAACTCAACTCGGCGCAGGCGATCGAGTCGTCCGACACACCGTAATACATCTTGATGGTGTCGCCCTCCACCAAGGCGCCGCAGGAGAAGACGACATTGCCAAAAAATCCGGCCCGTTCATAGTCCGCTTCCGGTTCCAGGATCGGCTGTTCCGACCGGGCGATGACCTGCCAGGGCCGCTCCAGATCGAGCAGCACCGCCCCCATGCAGTAGCGGTTGTTTTGGTCGGCCGCATGGTACAGCTCCAACCACCCTTTTTCCGTCTTGATCGGCACGGCGCCGGCGCCGAGCCGGACCGTTTCCCACCGGTTTTCGCGCAGCCCCAGCAAAAAGCGATGGTTTCCCCAATACAGCAGGTTGTCGGACTCCGCAATCCAGATTTCCGGCGCGCCCAGTCCTTTCGGCACCGGACGGTGCAGGGCATAGTACTTGCCGTTGATTTTTTCCGGGAACAGCAGCACATCCTTGTTTTCCGGAGCAAAAATCAGCCCGTGCCGCTGCACATGCCGGAAATCTCTGGTGGAAGCCATGCCGACGGCAACTCCCACCGTGGACACGGATGTGAACACGATGTAATACGTATCCCCGACCTGGGTGATCCGCGGATCCTCAATGCCAAGCGTTTCATATTCCGTTTCAGGGAACAAAAACGGCTGGTCATCGACCGTGAACCGGCGTCCGTCCTTGCTTCTCGCGATCCGCAAATAGGAAATCGACGTCAGGGCCTGGAACCGGCGGCTGCCCGCCTCCTGGATCACGCGCGGGTCGGAGTAATCGAATTTCGGGTCGTCCCGCCGGAATTCCAGGATTCTGAGCTGCCGGGCGGGTCGATCCAGCTGCGTCGCCTTGACGATCGCCGGATCGCTGCTGGCGGGGCGTTCCGCCACCCGCAGCAGCAGGATGATTTCATCCTGGTATTTGGCCACCCCCGCGTTGAACACCCCGATCACTTCAAAATCCTCGCGGTGCGGCTTCACATCGGCCGGCTTTAACAGCGGATTTTCTTCATACCTGTATACGTTCATGGTTCCCCTCCCTGCATCTTCCGTTTGTCGTTTGCCAACCCTGCGCGTCAGGGACGAAAGATCGTCACTCCGATCCTGGAATCCGCCATGCCGTAATAAAGAGAATAGGCTCCTTTATATTCCACAAGCCCTTCCACAAACATGACGTTGTCGACCTGCCCCTGCACCTCGTCCTGCGTGCTCGGCGCAAAAAACGGCTGCTCCGTACGCTTCAGCACTTTCGCCGGATCTTCTTTGGAAAGCAGCACCTGGCAAACCCAGCTGTGCGAGATGGTGGGCGCGTTGCCGCCCGCCAGTGCCGCCTGGATGCCCGCCTCGGAAGAAGGTAACGTTATAATATGATTATTGTAACCTTATTATTCCATGACAAAATGAGCCGGTCAAGGACCGCTGACCCGCACAAAAAGCGGCCGCATGTTCTCCTACGAGCGGGTGGATTGCGGTTTTGCGGTGGAGCCTCTTGCAAGCAAGGAAACAGGCAGCAAAATCTCCTCGACCGGCGCGTCCCTGTGGTCCATTCGCCAGAACAGCCGGTCCACCGCCCGCTTCCCGAAATATTCCTTGTCGATATGGATCGTCGTCAGCGGCGGGCTGGCCAGTTCGGACAAAAGGTGATTGTCGAAGCCGCAAATCGACACATCCTGCGGCACCCGCTTCCCCAATTTGGTCAAGCAGGAATTCAACAGAAAACCGAGCGTATCGTTGACGCAAAACCAGGCGCTGGGACCAACCGGTTTGGATTCGATAAAGCGGGCGATCGCTTCTTCCGTATCAACCGAATCGAGGAACAGAAAATCCTCACGGATCAACAACCCGTAATCTGCCATCGCCAGGCGATATCCCTCCAACCGTTCCTGGTAGCTGGGCGATGTTTTGATATTGCCGATAAATCCGATTTCCCGGTGGCCCAGTTCAACCAGGTGTCTGACCGCTTCATAAGCGCCAAACCGGTTGTTCGTCAAAATGCAATCGGCTTTAATCGACGGGTGATGGTGGTCGATCAGGACGGTCGGCACTCCCAACTGGATGATCTGTTGGATATAGTCGGGGTGGAGGTGTGACAGAATCAGCAACCCATCGACTTTGTTCTCCTGGACAAACGGAGCAAACTCCTGCCGTTCCTCGCTCTGCTTGTCGACTGCATGAATCAGCAGGCTGTAGCCGCGGGCTTTCACCTCTTTTTCAATGCTCAGGTTAATCGCTCCGAAAAAAATATGTTCCGAAAACACGAACTCGGAAGCGATCAGCCCGATATTCCGGCTGCGCCCCGCCGCTCTGTTTCTGCCTCCAGGATTGTATCGGTAGCCAAGCCGATTGGCAGTCTCCATCACTTTTCGCCGGGTGTCTTCACTGACGCCGGGCTGGCCGGACAGCGCCTGCGAGACAGAATTCTTAGATAGATTTAACGCATCTGCAATATCTTGCATGGTAACTCGTTTGCGCATCGCGATTCTCCTTTACAATACGCTTACAAACTCCGGGTTTTACGATCGTCGCTCAACGGCCGCCCAACGCTCCTGCAGTCGAGCTACTTTGCTTTTATTATACACATTTTGTAACGTTACAATAAAATTATTTGTAATGGAATCTGTAATTCTGCCCGCAAACAGAACTCCTCCAACCTGTCAGTGGAGGAGTTCGGCAACTCGATCCCCGATGGAGATCATATCCGTTGGCTGTCTGGAGAGCACTAATCGGGAACCTTTTGGCTGCAGAATGTTTTTTGACCGAAAGAAAAAAGGGGCTACCCCTTCGTCAGTCTCATGACTTGTGGGACAGCCCCCACCCCACTGCCTTACGCGGCTGTGTTACGCTTCGGGCAGACAGGACGCGATCCCTTCCCATTCCCCCGACAATGTGTACCCGCCGAGCGTTCGCGGAATCAGCAGATGATCCCCTTTTCGCAGCGGGAGTTCTCCGTCCGCCCAGCGCAATCGGCCAACTCCTGCCAGGATCGACAGCAGTGTAAAACTGTGCTGCCGGGACTGCGCTTCACAGGTGCCCTGCAAGGTCCATTTTTCCACCGTAAAATAGGGTCCCGCCAGATACTGTGTGACCAGCAAAGCGCCGCGATCGATGCGTCGGGGTGCGATCACCGGTCTTTCAAACGGTACTTTTGTCACTTGCAAGACCTTCTCAATATGTAATTCCCGCTTGCAGCCTGACGTATCGACGCGATCGTAATCATAGGCGCGATACGTTGTATCGGAGTTCTGCTGCGTTTCCAAAACGACGATCCCTTTTCCAAGCGCATGAATGGTGCCGTGCGGGATATAGAAAAAATCGCCCGTGCGGACAGGCACCCGAATCAACAGATCGTCCCATCTGCCTGCCGCGATCATCTCCGCCAGTTCTTCCCGCGTCCGGGCCGTGTGACCGTACACAATTTGCGCTCCCGGTTCCGCATGCACAATATACCAACATTCGGTCTTGCCCAGTTCTCCGTTCTCATAAACGGCCGCAAACGCGTCATCCGGATGGACCTGCACTGACAGATCGTCGTTCGCGTCGAGCAGTTTGACCAGCAGCGGAAACCGGTTCAGCTTGCGGCTGGCAAACCAGTCCGGATGCTGCTCAAGCAGCTCGCCGATCGTCCTGCCTTGATAGTACCCATTGGCAATCGTGCTTTTGCCGTGCGGATGGTCGGAGATGCCCCAGGCTTCTCCCGTTCGCTCGCTGGGAATCGGATAGCCAAAAAAAGTGTTCAGCCGCGTGCCTCCCCAGATTCGCCCGTGATAGGAAGGCGTACACTTGATCGGATATGGATTCATCTGATGAACTCCCCCTTCTTGAATCCCTCTGCGACCGGATCACCGGCGGACCGGCCCTTCCGGCGATGATCCGCAGCGGGGATTACCAACCGACCTTCAGCTCGGGGGCGGCCAATCGCAGCGCTTGCTCGATTTCCGCCTTAATGCCGTTCAAGCCGTCTTCCGAATCGGCTTCCGCCCGCAACACCAGAACGGGCTGCGTATTGGAGGCGCGCACCAGGCCCCAGCCGTTCGGGAACAGAACCCGCACTCCATCCACATCGATCACTTCGAACCGGTCCGCAAAATGCTCCTTCACCTTTTGCAAAACCGCTAGCTTTTTGCTTTCTTCGCAGGCAACCCGGGTTTCCGGGGTGGCGGGGTAGTTCGGAACGCCGGCAAACAGGCCGGACAGCGGCCGATCGGTATGGGACAGAATGCGCAGCAATCGGCCCGCCGCGTACAGCGCATCGTCAAACCCGAAATATTCGTCATTGAAAAACAGGTGTCCCGACATCTCGCCGGTAAACGGCGTTTGCAACCGCTTCAGCGTCGCCTTGATGTGCGAGTGGCCAGTCCGGTGGAAAAACGGTTTGCCGCCCAATCGTTCGATCTCTTCCACCAGTGCCTGCGAACACTTGACTTCCACCAGCGCTTCACAGCCGGGATATTTCGGCAGAATCTCCCGCCAGAACAGGATCATCAGCTGGTCGCCCCAGAGAATCCGTCCCTGTTCGTCCACCACGCCCAACCGGTCTCCGTCTCCGTCAAACGCGATTCCCAAATCGGCCTGTTCCGCTTTTACAGTCGAAATCAAATCCCGCAGATTTTTCGGTTCGACCGGATCGGGATGGTGGTTCGGAAAGCTGGGGTCCGACTCGCAGTAGAGCGGAACCACCTCACATCCCCAGGCGGCCAGCGCTTTCGGGGCGAACGGCGACGGCGTTCCATTGCCGCAATCGACCACCACTTTCAATTTTCTTGGCCCCAGCACGATTTTTCGCCGGAGCATTTCCAGATAGGGTGTTTCAATATCCACTTGCTGCAGCAGATTCGGCTGGGCACAAAACGTCTCCGGGACACCTTCCAGTTCGAGCATCCGCTGCATGACCCGTTTCAGTTCCTGGATCGCATCACCGTAGATGGTAGTTTTGTGCATCGCGATTTTAAACCCGTTCTCGTCGCCTGGGTTGTGGCTGGCGGTAATCATGATCCCGCACGGGATGTTCAGGTGTTCCAGGCTGTAATAAAACATCGGTGTGGTGACTTCCCCGATATCGGTCACTTGGCACAAAGCATGGGTGAGCCCCTCCACCAATGCCCGGCGCAAAAGCGGCGACGATTTCCGGTTGTCCCGCCCCACCACCGCTTTGTGAAACCCTTCCGCCTTGATCGTTTCGCCGAAAGCTTTGCCGAGCAGATAGGCAAAATTTTGGTCGATCTCCTTGCCCGCCTTGCCTCTTATATCGTACTCCCGGAAGACATGAGAAGGAATCCTGATTTCACTGCCGGTCATAACAGACATGCACATCCCCCTCCAGCGCTGGTATATTGCCGCTTCGCTTGTGTCAAATCGCAAGATGGACATCTGTGGATGTTTGCACAAGACTTGTGTAAATGGCTTCCGTCAGCAAGTAGGATAGAGTCGATTCGGCTCCCTGGTTGTCGTTCACTCCTTCCGCCCGCAGACCGTCACAACAGCTTCCATCCTCCGCATCAGCCAAAGGTATGTTCAAATCGTTGGCACCGTAAAACCAGGCCCGGCACCGTTTGACAATCTCCAGATACTCCGGACGCTCCAGCACGATGTACGCTTGCCCGGCCGCCAACGCCAATTTCATCACATCCAGCGGCTGCTGGTCCCAGTCGCTCCTGTGTTCGCGGGTGCACCATCCCTGGTTGCCGACGGGGCGGATCACTCCTTGCGGATCGGTCATTTTTTCAATCAGAAAATCGAGGCTTTCCCGCGCGATGTCCAGCGTCTGCCGACGCTGCGTAACGGGATAGGCCATAAACAGCGCCCATGGCATCACGCCGTTTCCATAGGTGATCGCCGGTTCGAACCAGCGCCACTCCCGGTCGGCGTTCTGCCGGTAGAGCGAGACCAATTTTTCTTCCAACCGGTCTACATAAGCAGGTAAAGCAGAGCACACAAACTGGGTGAACGAATTCGCCGGCGTTGGCGGAAAATCCTGCGCGTGCTGCAGAACCAAACTGAAGGCAGACAAGGCATACGCCCAGCCTCTGGGGAACTTCATGCTGTCCGTACGTTCGACCGCTTTCCGGAACATGTGCTGGGCCGCCTGCTGTCGGCCGGTGTTTTGCAATCGGACGGACGCCACCGCACACGCCCACAGCGCCCTTCCGAGACAGTCGTCGGATGGTTGCTCCGGTTCCGGAGTCCGGTCGAATGCGATATTGTTCTGAAAAGAGCCGTCTGCCCGCTGCACCCACAGCAGAAAGGCAAGATAGCGGTCGATCAGCTGCAGCAGCTTGTCCCGCAGTGGCGCTTGGTCGCTCGCCGCCCCGACGAGCTGCAGCCATTCCGCGCATGCCCACAGCGCCCGTGCGTTGTCGTCCGTGGTATAGCCTTCTTTGCGGCGGGGGATTTTCCCCAGGCAATGTTCCAACAGGCCGGTTCCGTCCGTCATTCGTTCCAAGTGGCGAAAACTAACCGGTGACCGATGCAACCTGCTTCCCTCCCGCCGCCTGCCATTTTTCCTGCGCCATTTCGACCGTCCGGGCAAACAGCAGGGCATGCTTCTTGCCGACCAGCGGCCAGTGCATCGACTTGCCGATACGCGCCATCCGCTTTTCCCATTGCTGCAGGACGCTATCATGGGACAACAGCTCGCTCATCATCTCCACCCATTGCGAACGGGCGTCAAACGGAATTAGCAACTGCTTGTAGTCCCCCAGTAAATCCTGTGCATAGCTGTAAGGAGTGGTTAACACAGGCCGCCCCAGTCCGACGGCGTAGGCGAGCGTGCCGCTTGTGATCTGCTGCATGCCCGGATACGGCGTGATATACAGGTCGCATGCGGTGATGTACGCAACCAACTCCTCCTCGCTGATATAGCGGTCGATCATCAGCACGTGGTTTTCCAATCGTTTTTCGCGGATCAACTTCTGCAACTGTTGCCGGTAGGACTCGCCTTCCCGCTTTTTCACTTCCGGATGGGTCTGGCCGACGATCGCGTAGAGAACGTTCGGAACGGCCCGCACCACATCCGGCAAAATTTCAATGATCCGTTCGATCCCTTTGCCCCGGCTGAGCAGGCCGAACGTCATCATCACCTTGCGATCCGCCCATCGCAGGCGATTGCGGAATTCAGCCCGCGCCTGCGGATTGGGAACGGGCGTTCCGTGCGGGATAAAGGCGATTTTTTCTGCCGGAATCGAAAAGGCGTTGCTCAGATACGCGACCGCTTTGCGGTTCATGACGATGATCCGGTCACTTCGTTCCGCAATCGCTTGCTGGATGGAACGGTAGGGTTCGGCCGGATTTTCGAATACGGTGTGAAAAGTGGTGATCAAAGGCTTTTTCAGTTGCCGTACAAAATCCAGAATGTAAGCGCCCGCTTCCCCGCCAAAAATGCCGAACTCATGCTGCAAAGAAACCAGGGACACATCGCTTTGGTTGATTTTGTCGGCCATTTTTGCATACGCGTCACGCTGCTCTTTCGGCAGCGGCCAGAGGGCCGGATTGCCGGGATCCGTCTGATCGTTGCCGTCGCTGAGGACAATTACGGGATCCATCCCTTTCCACCATCTCGCGTCTTTCACGTTTTGCCGCAAATGGTGTGTGTAAGTTGCCAAACCGCATTTTTTCGGAACGTACGTGCTGACATATGCCACTTGCATTATCGCTGCACCCCCGCCATCCGATTGATCACCGCCTCGTGCAAAATGTGGCTGGCTCCCACCTCCAAGCCGTAGCCGAAGATGCAATTTTTTAACTGGGCGGCGTCATGCACTTTGCAGTCGTCCCACAGGATGGTTTCCGAACAGCGCACATGCTTGCCGATTTCACACCGATCCCCGATCACCGCGTACGGGCCGATCACGCTGCGTTCCCCGATATGTACATGGTCGCCAATGACAACAGGTGGAACGAACAGCACGCCGGACCCGACCGTTGTGTGCTCGCCCAGCCAGATTCCGTTGCCTTGCGGTTTCTCTTTCAGAGGCAGCGCGAACTTGCGGTCCAGCAAATCCCAATGCAGCTTGCGGTACCGGTCTTTCGTGCCCATGTCCAGCCAGTACCCCTCGATCGTTTTCCCATACACGCCAGCCTTCTGTTCGATCAGCAAGGGGAACGTCTCCCGCTCGATCGACACCTCCCTGTTTTTCGGGATCCACTGAAGTGCTTCTTTTTCCATCACGTAGATGCCGGCGTTAACCAGTTTGGAAGGCGCTTCGTGCAAAGCCGGTTTTTCGACAAAACGAAGGATCTCGCCAAACGCGTTCTGCTCCACCACTCCGTAGTGGGAAGGGTCTTCCACCTCGGTCAAACCGATCGTGACCAACCCTTTGTGCTGGATGTGGTATTCGAGCAGCGGCAGGATCGACACCTGGTGAATGATGTCCGCATTGACCACAAGGAACCGGTCACTCAGCAGATCCTCCGCATGTTTGATCGCGCCGGCGGTGCCGAGCAACGATTCTTCCACCGAATACTCGATCCGGACACCGAGGGATCGGCCGTCGCCCAGGCGGTTTTGGATGATTTCCGGATAATGTTTGACGGCGATCACAAACTCCTGGATGCCCTGCTGCTTCAAATGCAGAATGAGATGTTCCAGCCACGGGCGGTTGCCGACCGGCGCCATCGGTTTTGGCAGATTTTCAGTTAACGGACGCAACCGGGTACCCAAACCACCAGCCAACAACAATGCTTTCATCGTATCGTCCTCCTCCATTTGGAATTGGATTCGCCTGGAAAAAATGAAAAAAGAAGCATTGCGCATATAGTGAAAGCTTGCAGCTACCTTCCAATATGAACAACCTTCTTGCTGTCGCACAGACATTCAGTTTTTCCTAGGTGCTAGGGACGATAACGGTTTGCCCGATCGGCTATGTACGCGATTATCCGAATAGTCAGCTTATTTATTAGCACTCATTTACATCGAGTGCTAGCAATACTATAAAAAAATTGGGCGCCGCTTCTCAACGCCAAAAACACGCGGGCTGTGCGGGTGATTGTCTGTGTTGTCTGTTTTTTCCTGGTTTTCTCCTTCATTTGCAGGAATTTGACCGCTTGCTTCCGATTCCGGCCGCTTTGCAATTCGGCATCCCCTACACCCCGCGCCCCGCCGACTTCATCTGCACATTTTCCCAGTCGACGCGGTAATAGCGAATCATCATGGTCAGTCCAAACACCATCAGAAAAATATACAGTGACAGCCAGGCGCCGATACTGTGCAGCCCCAAGACGAACGTCAGCAAGTAGCTCAAGGGGATGAACAGAAGCCAGCTCAGCACCAGGGAGGTTTTCAGCAGGAACGTGGTGTCGCCGATCCCCCGCAAGCCGCCCGCATAAAAATTGAGCAGGCCGTCAAACACTTGCAAAAAAGCGGACACCTCGATCAACTCTGCTGCCAATTTGTATACCTGCGGGTCGTCCGAATAAATCCGCGCCACCGGCTCCGCGAACGAAAATTCAGCCAGTCCGAGCAGCAGCAGGAACACGCTGCCCAAAACCGCTGTGTCAGTCCCCATCCGCCTTGCCGTAAACGGGTTGCCTTTCCCCACTTCCTGCCCGACGAGAAGCGTCGCCGTCGCTCCGAACGCAAACGCCGGCATAAAACCGAATCCCATCACATTCAGTGCCACTTCGTTGGCCGCCAACGCGTTCGTGCCCAAGCGGGTAAGAAACATGGTAAACACGAACATCGAAACACTCAAAGCGAATTCCTGCAGGCCCAATTTACCGCTTTCCGCCAAAATCAGCCTGGACTCCGCCCAATCGAACATGACTCGCGACCGCGTCCCGTAACGCGGATGCAGCCTGATAAAATATACATAGAGACAACAGAGAAGCCCGATCGCTTCCCCCAGCAAAATCGCCCAGCCGGCGCCGTTCAGCCCCAGTTCGGGAAAGCCCCATTTTCCGTACGTCAGCCCGTATGTAAAGAAAATCATCGCCAGATTGGCGGCAAGCGAAATCACCATCGGCGTTTTCGTATCCTCGATCCCGCGGAAAAATCCGTGAAACACAAACGCGAAGATCGAACACACCATGGCAAAAAAGCGGAGGCGCAAATACCCCTCGCCGGACGCCACCAGTTCGCCGCTACCGCCCATCAGCCGCAAAATGTCGTCGTTGGCCACCGCCCCCGTCAACAACACGAACAGCCCGGCCGCCAGACACAGATAGAGCGCCATGTAGGTACGCCCAACCCCTGTTTTCATATCGTTCGCGCCATAGTTTTGCGCCACGAGATAGTTGACCGTATGGCCGATACCGGAAAACAGGGCCCACGCGTTATACATGATGATGTTGGATACGCCGACGACGGCGATCGCCAACGCCCCCAATTTTCCCACCAAAATCAGATTAATCGTGCCGGTGACCGTCATCGACGCGAACGAAACGATCGAGGGAATCGCCAGCAACAGGATCTTTTTCCAGTTCTGGAACATGCTTCGTCCCCCTTGAAAACATAAACCGCAGGCTTCTGCCTGCGGCCTCCCAGCATCTATTTTACCAAAGCCGGAAGAGTCGAATCAACTTCTTCCCGTCCCCTTCCGGAATCATATGTGTTCCGGCTTTCGAACGGGACACGTGTATGGTAGGATAGGAATATCACGGACGAAAGGTGGTGACCCGGATGGAACAGATACTGCAACAAATTCTCGCGAAACTGGACCACATGGAAACCGAAATGAAGCAAATGAAAGCTGACATGGTGACCAAGCAGGATCTTGAGCGGTTTGCAACCAAGCAGGATCTTGAGAAGTTTGCAACCAAGCAGGATCTTGAGAAGTTTGCAACCAAGCAGGATCTTGAGAAGTTTGCAACCAAGCAGGATCTCGCAGCCGTGCATCGCAAACTCGACACGATCTATGAGCAAGTCGCCCGCAATACTGAACAATCGGCTCAAATTGCCGAACTGTTCACCAGGATGGACAAAGTGGAAACGGATGTGCGTCTGATCAAGAAACTGATTGCCGCTGAATGATCCCTCGTATCGCTACTCACCTTTCACATCGAGATTCTGCACCCGACAGTCGTTCCTTTTGATCCTTTCCGTTTGGACGCCTTTATCTTACCGAACGGCAGACCAGCAACGTGCCCGCAAGTTGCCGTCCGAACAGGCGTCCTCCGGCACAGCGGCGCCCGTTCGGCAGCTTGAAGTTCAATCCGTCTCAATATCCTCTTCCGTGATCGTGCACAGCAATTCCGGTTTTGTTTCGCCCAGCAGGCGGCTGATTCGTCTTGACATGCGCATTTTCGCTTGCTCAAAGATCGTTTCCGCCAACCGCCCATTGCCAAAATCCCCCCCTGACGCCAGGCATTGCCGCAGGAAATACCCCCACAATTTTTCTTCCGCCGCCTCTGATAACCGGTAGCGGGTGGCTTCCGCTTTCCTTTTCACAATCTCGACCAATTCGCTCGCCGTATAGTCGGGAAACTCGATCGTGAAGCGAACCCTGCTTTTCAGCCCCGGGTTGAGCCGGAACAACGCCTCCATTTCCTGCGGATAGCCGGCCAGAATCACGGTCAGCCGCCCTTTTTTGTCCTCCATCTCCTTGATCAGGGTGGCAATCGCTTCCTGTCCGAAATCCTCGCGACCGCGTCCGGCTAACGCGTACGCTTCGTCGATGAACAGGACGCCGCCCAGCGCTTCTTTGATTTTGTCCGCCGTTTTGGTGGCCGTTTGCCCGATGTAACCGGCCACCAGGTCTTTGCGGCTCGCTTCCACAAAGTGCCCTTTCGGCAGCAGTCCCATATGGCGCAGGATCCTGCCCAGCAAACGGGCGACCGTCGTCTTGCCCGTGCCCGGATTGCCGGTGAACGCCATATGCAGGGTAATCGGTTCGTCTGTCAAACCGTATTGCCGCCGCTTTTGCTCCAGGTGCAGCATGTCGACGATTTGTCTCACCCACTCCTTCACCCGCTCCAACCCGACCAACTGATCCAGCTCAGCCAACACACTGCCCAGACTGTCCGATTTTGATTCTTCGTCAACATCGGCAAAATCGGCCGCCGTCAGTGTGGTATACGCAGCTTCCGATGGTTCGCCCGCGATCGCCCGCACGGCGTGGCGAATCTTCGCTTTCTCGATCAAATTGCGGACGGTGCGGGCGTTGCCGAACGTCTCGTCGATTTTTTGCCGCATCGCTTGCCGGATCAACGCTTCCTTCGCATCGTCCGCCAGCACGTAATGATCCTGCAAGGCGAGATACTCACCGATCTGCAGCAATTCTTCCTCCGTAAAGTCGGGAAATTCGAGATGGAACGGAATCCGCTCCCGCAGCCCCGGATTGGCGTTCAGCAGCTCCTGCATTTCCTGTTTGTAACCGGCCAAAATCACCACCAACCGATCCCGGCAATCTTCCATCACCTTGACCAGGCCGTGAATGACGTTCAGTCCGAAGTCCTTGCCAGAGTCTTTTTTGTACAATGCATACGCTTCGTCGATCAAGAGAATGCCGCCGATCGCCCGTTTTACGCATTTCCGCAGATTCGCTTCCGTCTGGCCCATATAGGCGCCGACCAGCGACTGGCGGTCGACCTCCACCACATGACCTTTCGCGAGCAGCCCCAACTCCTTGAAAATCTTCCCCAGCATGCGGGCGGCCATCGTCTTGCCGGTGCCCGGATTGCCAAGAAACGCCATGTGCAACGTCAGCGGATTCGCCGGGATGCCGAGCGCCTCCGCCCTTCTTTGCCGGAATGCGGCGAACTGTGCGATCTCCCGGATCTGTTTTTTGACGAGTGTGAGACCGGGCAATTTTTCCAGCGACTCGAGGGCCGATTCGGCCGTCTCCGGCAACGGTTCTTCCCCAGGCTCAACTTCGAAAAGACGTTTTGCGCCCGTTGTGTGGTGTGGAGACGCTGCTGCCGGGTCCCCAAGCTCGTCAGGAGATTCCAGCTCCGTTGCAGGTTCAGGCACCTTCGATATATCGCCGGACGGAGCTTCCGTTATTGGCAGGTATTCCATCTCGATTGCATCGCCGAGCGGCCTCTCCGGGTCGGGACGGAAACGTACCTCCTCTGCATCGCGCTGGGGTCCATCCGATACGGGCGCCTGTTCTTGCAAGTTCGATGCGGTCGGCTGATTGTCAAAAATCTTCAGTCTCCTCCGCTCTTTGTCCGTCAGCATGCTGACATTCGTCCATAAACTGTCCTCATGGCCCGGTTTTTTGGCAAAATCGGACTTCGTAATATACAGCGTCGTACTGGGATAGGGCTTGATCGTGATTTCCCGTTGGACTCCCGCCGCCACGCTTGAAAAGCTAAGCAACCTACTGCCAATCGCAGCATTGACGATCACCCCCTCGGGCATCTGGAACAATCGGTTATAAAACACTTCTCCCGGCAGCAGATAGTTGGCTGCCGCCCGTGATTGCACCGGAAACTCCAGCATCTGGATGCGAACCACCCCGTCGCCGATTTGCATACGAACCGCCGAACTTTTGCATGATTCCACAGCGTCCAGCAACAGTCGCGTGTTGGCGAGCATGAAACGAACAACCCGATCCTGAGGATCGGGAATCGCGAACCCAATCCCCTCCTCCGGTGGGCCGTCCAGACTGTCAACCGCCGCAGACTGCTTTTTTTCGGCAGGCAATCCTCCGACAATCCGGTTGGGTACATGGAACCGCTTGTTTCCTAATTGAAACGAGAGAGTGGTAAGCCGGCAGGTTACAGTGACCACCCCCTTGCCTGATTGAAAAAGTTGGTTCAGCGGTTCCAGTTTCCCGGCAGGCACCAGGCACTCCAGCCTAGAGCAGGCTGCTTCCTGCCGCATCGGCAACGAGATTTTGCAACTGCTGTCCGCATCCTCGTCAATAAGGATCAACAAATCATGGATTGAATCGAATCGCAGCCTGATCATCCGGTCCGGCCGCGCCGCCCAAACGCCTGCAAACAGAGCACGCAATGCGGCAAGCCAATGATCCTTCTCCACCGTTACTTTCACCGTTCGCATACGATTTTTCTCCCTTCCGCGCATCTACTGGTACATCGTATGCGGCACGGCAGCGACGCGACCTACTCCACCCCCGCGATCTCCAGCTCCTGCAGCAGGCGGTCCGCCTCTCCCGCCGGCAATTCTTCCACCGTACGCAGTTTGCGTTCGATCGTGCGGGACTTTTTGGCGGCGTCCTCGATCGTGTTGCTTGCTTCCTGCAGCTTTTTCTGCGTTTTCTCCAGAATGGCGCCAAAGCGGGCAAATTCCGTTTTCACGGCGCCAAGCAGTTGCCACACCTCGCTCGAACGCTTTTGGATGGCCAGTGTGCGGAACCCCATCTGCAGGCTGTTCAGCAAGGCGGTGATGGTGGTCGGCCCGGTGACGATCACCCGGTAATCGCGCTGCAGCGTTTCCCACAGGCCGGAGCGGCGCAACACTTCCGCGAACAGCCCCTCGATCGGCAGGAACAGGATGGCAAAATCGGTCGTCTGCGGCGGCTGGATGTATTTTTCCTGAATCGCCTTCGCTTCCTGCCTGATGCGGTTTTCCAGCAGTTTCGCCGCTTCGTTGGCCGCCTGCAAATCCCCTGCTTCCTGCGCATCGAGCAGCCGCTGGTAATCGTCCAGCGGGAATTTGCAATCGATCGGCAGCCAGACCTGTTTTTGACTGTCGTCCTTTCCCGGCAGCTTGATCGCGAAATCGACCCGCTCGCCGCTTCCCCGTTTGATGGCCACCTGCTTGTCGTATTGCTCGGCCGTCAAAATTTGCTCCAGCAGATTTTCCAGTTGAATTTCACCCAGCGTACCCCTCGTTTTGACGTTAGTCAGCACCTTTTTCAGGTCGCCGACGCCGGACGCGAGCGTTTGCATCTCGCCGAGCCCCTTGTGCACCTGCTCCAATCGCTCGCTCACCAGCTTGAACGATTCGCCAAGCCGCTTCTCCAACGTTTCGTTCAGCTTCTCGTCGACCGTCTGCCGCATCTGCTCCAGCTTCCTGTTGTTGTCTTCCTGCAGCAGGGTCAGTTTCTGTTCCACCGTGCCTCTGACTTTTTCCAGCTTCTGCTCGTTCATCTGCGTCAGTTCCGCCAGTTGCCGGGAAAAACTGTCCAGCAGGTTTTTCTGCTGCGTCGCCAGCTCGCCCAGATTCGAAAGCAGCGTATGGCTCAAATTGGCAAACGAATGGGTGATCTCTTCCCGCACCAGTTTCGCCGACCTGCTCGCTTCTTCCCGGTTGCGTGCCAGTTCGTCGCGCAACGCTTGCTCCAATTTGTCGATTCCCTTCTCGAGTAGCGCCAACTGCTCCCGAAGATGCTCGGATGCAGGCGGAGCCGATTTTTTCACGAGCAGGATCAGCAGCACCACACCATTGAACGCAATTGACAGAATCAGTAACAGTTCGCTCACTTGGACTCCTCCGTTGATGATACTCTACTATTGCGCCCTCAACATTCCGGAAAAAATCGACCAGTTCCTCGATGATGGCAGGATCGGGTTTGCATCGAATTCGCTGTCCCTTCTCCTGGACGGTCAGGCAATCACCGCCCAAGGGCGCGTTGAGTTTGCACCCCTCCCAGTGTCCCCTTTCCCGGTGTTGATACCTTCACTATACCGGTCAGCGTGACACATTCTGTCAGGGAACGCAAGTTCTACCGGCTGTATTTTTGTTCCATCTCGCGAATTTCTTCCAGCAGTTGTTGGCGATAGCTCTCCGGTTCCAGCAATTCCGCGTGCTTTCCGTACTGTTTCATCCAGCGCAAAAATTCGGCCGGGCCGCGTGTGGTCACAATGAGCAAAAGAGATCCGTCCGGCTGATCGATCAGCTGCGGATTCGATTCGTACCTTTCCTCTTTTATGTAACGGGCCACTTCCTTTGAAAACTGCACCTTGAACGTCACTTCATCCGCTTCCGCCTGGATGCCCCACAGATTCGCCAAATACCGGTCAATATCAAAATCGGCCGGAAGCACAAACTTTTCACGGGTGAGCTGCACCGATTGAAACCGGTTGAGACGAAACGTCCGGATGTCCTCTCTTTCATGGCAGAAACCGATCAAATACAGATGGCCTGCGCGGGGCACCAGGTAATAGGGATCCATTTTACGGGCGGTCAGTTCTTCCCGGTACATCGCATAATAGGTGCAGTCCAACGTGACTTCCCTGATGATGCCTTCGATCACTTTTTGCAGCATGCCTTCCTGCTGCGGATTCATCGGTTTCGAGTGAATTCGCAGGCGTTTGCCCAGTTGCAACAGTTCGTCGTTCACTTTGAAACGGGTCAAAATTTTCTCCATCGCTGACCGGAACGATTGCTGAAACGGATGCTCCTTCAGTTTCGATTGCCCGGACAAAATTGGATAGAGAGAAATCGCCAAATATTCTTCCGGTGCCAATCGGGCGGGAGCCTGGAACTTGTCGACCAAATAATATCCTTTGTTTCCCTTCAGCATGATTTGAATGCCGATATCGTCCAATCGGCGAATGTCGCGGTAAATGCTCCGAACGGAGGTATTGCACAATTTTGCCAATTCGGGAGCAGTCACGCCTTCGTTCTGTTGAATGGTGGTGAGAATGAAGAACAGCCGTTGCACCTGGTTCATTTTCGATCACCTATGGAATACATTCACCCCGTTCCGCCGTTTTTCCTGCAAAATTCAGCTCAAAATGGAAAAACCTGCACATGGAACGGCGCGGATTGTGATCGGTACTCATCCCTATTGCATCTTTGAGCATCTGTTCCACGGTCGGGATCCAGGTTCAATCAAAATCGGCTGCACTCTGATCAGCCGGTCGAAAAATGAGGCGCCAATGACTTGGCAGATCGGGAGATGAAAGGGACGAGGAGAATGATGAGAGAAGCGGAATTCGCCATGCTCGTGGGGATTGTGAACGGTCGCTGACGGTTGGTATACTATACCTGTACAATAGAATCGGCTCGCAAGGGTGGTCGGCTCACTCCCTCGAAAGGGGGTGAGGCCATGACAGTATACGAAACCATCTCTTTGATGATTTCGTTCGGGCTGTTGCTCGTTGCTATACTGTCGTTCCAGAAACGGAAATAGACCGCCCTTGCCATCGGATCGCGGTCTATTCCTGATCGTCGTTCCAATTGAGCCGACTGCCCGAAGGCAATCTATTGTACCGGCCGCGGGTGTTGCAGCACCTGCGGTCGTTTTATTGTATGCTGAGGGAAACGGTTCTATCCACATTATGGCGGATGATTGCGGGCAAGTCAAGCAGCGTCGGATCATTCCCGGGATCACTCCCGAGAGGTTTTCGCATCCTATTTCATCGATCAGGCACCGGTTCAACTTGCCTTGCCATTAATGCGTATGCACTGCAGCCGCTTTCTTCACCTCGGCACACCGGGACGGTTTCGGGAAAATCTTGTCCGGGTTGCACAGGTTATCCGGGTTGAACACGCGCATGATGGCGACTTGTGCGTCCAGTTCTTCCTGTGTGAAAATTTTCGTCATGTCGTTTTGCTTCTCAATTCCGATACCGTGTTCGCCGGTGATGCTGCCGCCGACGTCGGCACACACCTGCAGCACTTCCGAGCCGACTTTGACCGCCAGTTCCGTTTCGCCAGGCTTGCGGGAGTCAAACAAAATCAGCGGATGCAGGTTGCCGTCTCCGGCGTGGAACACGTTGGCGATGCGCAGGCCGGAACGTTGGCTAATCTCGGCGATTCGCTGCAGCACTTCCGGCAGGCGGCTGCGCGGGATCACCCCGTCCTGCACCAGATAATCGGGCGACAGGTTGCCCATCGCGCCAAACGCCGTTTTCCGGTTGGACCACCACAAGGCCCGCTCCTTGTCGTTTTGCGCCACACGGACTTCCCGCACATGGTGACGCCGGCAGATCTCCACAATCTGGCTGGCCATTTCCTCCATTCCCGCTGTCAGCCCATCCAGCTCGATAATTAGCACGGCAGCCAGATCTTTCGGATAGCCGACCGGATAGGTGCCAGCTTCGACGCCCTCAATCGCGATGCGATCCATCATCTCCAGCGCACCGGGGATCATTCCCTCGGCAATAATCGCCGATACCGTCTGGCTGGCGTCCTCCACCGAATCGTAGAGGGCGAGGATCGTTTTGACACCCTGCGGCTTTTTCAAAATCCGCACAAACACCTTCGTCACGATCCCCATCGTGCCTTCCGATCCGACCACCAGGCCGGTCAGATCATATCCGGGCAGATCGGGCACCGTGCCGCCGAGCGTGACGATCTCGCCGTTTGGCAGCACCATTTCCAGTCCCAGCACATGGTTGCTGGTCACCCCGTATTTCAGGCAGTGCGGTCCGCCCGCATTTTCTCCGACATTCCCGCCGATCGTACAGGACATCCCGCTCGACGGGTCGGGCGCATAATAATAGCCTTCGTGCTCGATCGCTTTCGTCAACCGAAGATTGACATGGCCCGGTTCGACGACCGCCACCCGATTGCGAAAATCGACCGCCAACAGCCGCTTCATCTTGACCAGGCTGATCAGCACCTCGCCGCCGATCGGAATCGCCCCGCCGGACAAGCCGGTGCCCGCCCCGCGCGGGATAAACGGGATCCGCTCCCGGTGCAGCAATTTGACGACCGCCGCCACCTGCTCCGTGTTGTCGGGAAACACCACGGCTCGCGGCCGGTTTTTCTTGATCGTAAATCCGTCACATTCATACGCCAGCAGGTCATCCGGCTTGTAGAGGACCGACTGCCTGCCTACGATTTTTTGCAGTTCGGCGATCAGTTGCTCGTGCGTCATGCGCCTTCCCTCCCGCCAGCCGTTTGATAGGCTTGTGCCGCTTCCTGCGACAATTCCTTTTCCGCCTGGTAGGCCCGATCGAGCAGCGTCACCGTGTGGGCGACTTCCATGCTAGCGTCAATCCGGTTGACGCCGACCTGAATCTGCATCATGCAGCCCGGGTTGCCCGTGGCGATGCAGTTGACGCCTTGCGGCACGTCAGCCATTTTTCGATCGAGCAGGGGGCCGGCCATTTCCGGATGCGTCAGGTTGTAGATGCCGGCGGAACCGCAACAGCGGTCCGATTCCCGCATCTCGACCAGTTCCACCCCTGGAATCGAGCGCAAAATCTGGCGGGGCTGCGTCCTGATTTTCTGGGCGTGCGCCAGATGGCACGCGTCGTGATAGGTGATTTTCAGCTCGACCCGGCCTTTCGGCGGCTCGTACCCCACTTCCACCAGAAATTCGGAAATGTCGCGCACCTTGGCAGAGAATTGCTCCGCTTTCTCTTTGTAATCCGGATCGGAATGCAGCAGTTCCGGATATTCCTTGACCGCCGCGCCGCATCCCGCCGCGTTCAGGATCACGTAGTCGACGCCCGCTTGCAGGAACGCGTCGATATTGGTACGTGCCATCCGTTTCGCCGTGTCCCGCTCGCCGGCATGCACCTGCAGGGCCCCGCAGCAGCCCTGCGCCTGCGGCATCACCACGTCAAACCCGTTTCTCGCCAGCACCCGGGCGGTCGCCATGTTGATGTCGGCGTACAGCACATCCATCACACAGCCGAGCAGCAGGCCGACCGTGCCCCGTTTTTGGCCGATCGCCGGCAGATAGGTGCCGAGCGCCTCGCGCGACGTTCTCGCCGGCACTTCCGGCATGGCGGCCTCCATTTCGCGCAGGTGGGGCGGGAACAGCTTCATGATGCCGGTGCGGCGGGCCATTTTTTGCAAGCCCGATTTCTGGTAGAATCGAGTCAGTTTGCCCAGTTTACGCAGCCGGTTGGGATGGGGGAAAATCCCCTTCAAAAAGGCATTGCTGATGATCCCTTTGAAACCGGTCAACGGTTGCGCTTGCCGAATCTGGCCCCGCGCCTCCTCAATCAGCGCTCCCACCTGAACGCCCGATGGACAGGCGGTTTCGCACGCCCGGCAATCCAGACAGCGGAAAACCGGATCGATGAACGAATCGTTGATCTCCAATTTTCCTTCCGCCACCGCCTTGATCAGATACACCCGGCCGCGCGGGGACTGCGCTTCGTTGCCCGTTTCCTGGTAGGTCGGGCAGGCGTCCAGGCACAAGCCGCAGTGTACGCAGACGGAAAATTTGTCGGGATCGGGCGGGTCGGGCCATTTGTAGTTGGAATTCGTGGAATTCGCCAGCGTCAATTGATGGTTGCCGCCGCTCATGTCAGATCCCTCCCACGAAGCGGCCGGGGCTGAGGATGCCGGCCGGGTCAATCGTTTGTTTGATGCCTTTCATCAGCGACAGTCCGCCGCGAATCGTCCCCCAGACGTCCAGCTTCCGCTTCAGTTCCGGCTCCGCATGTTCAATCACCGCGTAGCCGCCGGTTGCCTCCGCCAGTTCCCGCAAGCTCGCCGCCGTGTCGACCAGTGTCCCGCCATCGTCCGCCTGCAGCCGGATCCGCAACGTGCCGGTGCCGAGGCTGGCCGCGTATTCGATTTTGACATGGCGGGTTGCGGATTCTGTTTCAAACCGCCGGAGCACCGTTTCCATCTGCGGCAGCGGACAGGCCGCACGGATCAGCAGGGAATCGGCGGTTGTTTGCTGCCACGCGTCCCGGTAGACGGACCAGAATGTTTCCACGTCTTCGTTTACCAGGGTGGTCAGTTGAATGCCGCCGATGTCTGCCGCCATTTGCCGGATGCGATTGTCCTGGTAGCGAGCGGCGCTTTCCACCTCGTCACAGCCGATGGCCAAGCGGTACGAGCCGGTTCCGTTTTCTCTGCTCCCGCTGTCCTTCGCGCGAATCAATTCCAATGCGCTTGGAATGCACTCCGACGCGAGGACCTGCGCCGCCAATTCGATCAGTTGGGCCGGTCCCTCACTGACCGCCAGCACCAATTCACGGTGCTTCGGGTAGGGCCGCAGTTTCAACGTCACTTCCGCGATGAAAGCCAACGTGCCGTGCGAGCCGACGAACAGTTTGTTCATGTCGTATCCGGCCACGTTCTTTACAACTTTGCCGCCTGTCCGGATCACCTGCCCGTTCGGGTAGACCAACCGCAAGCCGATCACATGATCCCGCCAGGAGCCGTACAACACCCGCTCCGGCCCGATGGCGGCGGTCGCCACCAGCCCGCCGATCGTCGACCTGGCTAAGGTGGGCGGCGTGACCGGGACGAATTGGCCGTGCTGTTTCAAATATTCCTGCAGTTCCTGAAATGGGGTCCCCGCTTTCACGGTCACCGTCAGGTCGCCTACCGAGTGTTCCACAAACCCGTTCAACCGCCGCGATGACAACAACAGATCGACGGCATATGGGACCGATCCGATATGCAGCTGCTGCCCGTTGCCGATCGGCACCACCGCCAAGCGCCGTCGATTGGCATATGCGAGCACCGCCGCAACCTGCTCCTCGCTGTCCGGTTCGACCAGCAGCAGGTCAGCGGCAGAGATTCCTAACTTGCGTTTCAACACGCCGGAACACTCCGATACAGATGCGGAGCCAACCAGTTCCAGCAAATCGGAACGGATTTTCCATCCGTCAACCGCTGCTTTTTGCATCCTCTCCCCTCCTCTACCTGATCGCAAACTTGCATTCGCCAACGGTTCAGAACTCGTCCCTGCCTCTGGATGTACGATACAGTGGAGTCTGCGAATGCGCCTTTTAGAAAGCGCTTCCACCGGGGGATGTTTCACCCCGCCCGCTCCGGCACATACATGAGATCAGATGACTCGATGACTGAGAATATTATAAAAAATCGGCAAAATATTGTCCAGTGCACATGATCCCCTGATCATGTGTCGCAATTAAAGTAACGAAATATCAGAAAAGACGAAAAAGATATTCCCAAACCGTGTGAAAGGTGGTATAGTAAGGTCAATATCAATCAACAGAACGTTGTTCCGCCATTCGGAACAAGGCCTGTTTTTGCAGAACGACAAGGATGGTGGTTTGCATGGCTTTGCGGGAGGACGCCCTGCAGTTGCATCGGTCGCACCGAGGGAAGCTGAGCGTTGTATCGAAAGTATCGGTCAATAATGCGCACGACCTGAGCCTCGCCTATTCGCCGGGAGTGGCGGAGCCCTGCAAGGAGATCTTTAACCGAAAGGAGAAAGTGTACGAATACACCAGCAAGGGCAATCTGGTGGCGGTGGTGAGCGACGGAACGGCCGTGCTCGGCCTGGGCAATATCGGTCCGGAAGCGGCGCTGCCGGTGATGGAAGGAAAAGCGATTCTGTTCAAACGGTTTGCCGGTGTGGATGCGGTGCCACTGTGTCTCAACACAACCGATGTCGACCGGATCGTCGAGACCGTCAAACTGCTGGAGCCGACGTTTGGCGGCGTTAATCTGGAAGATATCGCCGCCCCCGCCTGTTTCATCATCGAGGAACGGTTGAAACAGGAAATGAGCATCCCTGTGTTTCACGACGACCAGCATGGGACGGCGATCGTGACGCTGGCCGGTTTGATCAACGCCTTGAAAGTGGTCGGCAAGTCCCTGCAGGCGATTCGTGTCGTCATCAACGGCGCCGGGGCAGCCGGCATCGCGATCGTCAAACTGTTGTTGTCGATGGGCGTTCGCCACGTGATCCTGTGCGATACGAAGGGGGCGATTTTTGACGGGCGGACGGAGGGAATGAACCCGATCAAGGAAATGGTCGCGAAAAACACGAACCCGGAAAAAATCAGAGGCTCCCTGGAACATGTAATCGCCGGCGCCGATGTGTTTATCGGCGTATCGGTGGCCGGTGCGGTGACGCAAGAGATGGTGCGGAGCATGAACCGGGATCCGATCATTTTTGCGATGGCCAATCCGGACCCGGAGATTCTGCCGGAAGCGGCGTTGGCAGCCGGCGCGAAAGTGGTGGGGACGGGCCGTTCCGACTATCCCAACCAGATCAACAATGTGCTGGCTTTTCCCGGTATTTTCCGCGGTGCTTTGGATGTTCGGGCAACCGCCATCAATGAGGAAATGAAAGTGGCTGCCGCTTATGCGATCGCCGGTTTGGTAAGTGAGGAAGAGCTGCGGAGCGAATATGTGATCCCGCATCCGTTCGACGTGCGGGTGGCGCCAAGTGTGGCGGCAGCCGTTGCGAAAGCTGCAGTCGATTCCGGCGTCGCAAGGAGTGTCGGCCTGCCGGAAGGCGACCAAAAGCTGTCGGTGTTATAAATCGGCGAAGGCCTGTTTCGGCCGCTCGCCGGTTTTTTGTGCCGTTATACAGGCCAGGTCTCTTTGCGGTAGGCCATTTCCCTGAACAGGTACTCATACTGAATGGAGATCAGAAAATGCTGCTCCATCCGTTTCCGCTCGACTTCCAGTGCGGCGGCCCCGCCCCCCTCATGAAATGGTGATGATCAGCCCATTGATCGCCGCAGCAATCCGGCAAAAACAGCATCTGCAGCCCCGATCCGAACTTCCCGGTAAAAAGTTCGATTGCGCGAACCGTCAAACCCTTTCGATTCCATCGCGACCGCCAATTCCGACAATGCCCCCTGAATCTCCGCCGAAACCAGCATCGCAGATGCCGACTTTGTTCTTGTTTTTCACAAAATTTTTCGCTACAAATGGAGTAACAACCATTTGTTCTAAAAATCACAAAATCACAATCACAAAGGATGTATCGAAGGAGGATCCCCGATGACGACATTGGCCGCGAAATGGTCAGCCCACCGCAAACTGCTGGCGATCGCAGGCATCGGTTGGCTGTTTGACGCAATGGATGTGGGGCTGGCGGCTTTCATTTTCGCCGCCCTGAAAGCCGATTGGAACTTAAGTGCCGAGCAGATCAGCTTGCTTGGCAGCATCAACGGGATCGGCATGGCGGTCGGCGCCTTGCTGGCCGGAGTGCTCGCCGACCGTGTGGGGCGGAAACCGGTGTTTCTCTTCACCTTGCTGCTGTTCAGCATTGCCAGCGGGCTGTCGGCGCTCGCCACGACATTTGCGGTGCTCGCGCTGTTGCGTTTCCTGATCGGGGTCGGGCTGGGCGGCGAATTGCCGGTGGCCGCCACGCTCGTGTCGGAAAGCGTACCGGCCCGCCAGCGGGGGCGGATCGTCGTGCTGCTGGAAAGCTTTTGGGCGGGCGGTTGGCTGTTGGCGGCGATCGTCGGCTTTTTCATCATTCCGGTTTACGGTTGGCAAGCCGCCCTGCTGGCCGGAGCCGTGCCGGCATTGTATGCGGTGTATCTGCGCTGGAATCTGCCCGACTCGCCGCGTCTGCAGGCAGCTGCCCGGCAGCAGCGTTCGCTGCTCGGCAACATGGTCGCCGTCTGGTCGCGCGAATATGCCCGCCCGACGTTGATGCTGTGGGTTCTCTGGTTTTGCGTCGTGTTCTCTTACTACGGAATTTTTCTTTGGCTGCCGACCGTGATGGTGATGAAGGGCTTCACCCTGATCAAAAGCTTCCAGTACGTATTGATCATGACGCTTGCCCAATTGCCGGGCTATTTTAGCGCCGCCTGGCTGATCGAACGAATCGGCCGCAAATTCGTGCTCGTCAGCTATCTCGCGCTGACGGCTGTCAGTGCCTACGCGTTCGGCTATGCCACCAGTACGACCGGTTTGGTCACGGCGGGCATCCTGTTGTCATTTTTCAACCTCGGTGCGTGGGGTGCGCTCTATGCGTACACACCGGAACAGTATCCAACCGCGTTCCGCACCACCGGTTCGGGCATGGCGGCGGCAGTCGGCCGCATCGGCGGCATCCTGGGCCCGCTGTTGATCGGATATCTGGCACCAGCACACGTTCCGTTCGCCGTCATTTTTGACATCTTCTTTGCGATCACACTGCTGGGGGCGCTTACCGTGTTGCTGCTCGGCCAGGAAACGCGCGCGAAGGAACTGGTGGATTGATTGAAGCGACGAGTGTATGCGAACGCCAGGTACCTGTTTTTCCTTTCGGGCCTTGGAGTGCTCGCCTGGTTCGTCCACGCCAGACGCTCCGATCTCTCCCGGCTGCCGTTCTATCTGAAGCAGGTTGAACCCGATACGATCGCGGTGCTTGCCGCGCTGGAAATCCTTTTCCTGACGCTGGCCGCGCAGTCAAACCGGCTAGTCTACCGGTCGCTCGGTGTCCGCCATTCGCTGTTCGATCAACTGCAACTGCTCTTGGCGGCCGAAACCATCGAACGGCTGTTGCCGAGCGGTGGAGCAGCCGGCATGAGTTCATTTGTGTGGCTGGCTCGCAGGTGCGGCATCGCAGTGTCCGACTCGATCAAAATGACGGCCACCACATTCGTGCTGGGATACGCACAGATCGTTCCGCTGTTGCTGATCCCGCTTTTTGTGCTCGATTCAGTGCCCCTGCCTAACCAAGCGCCGCTCTTGATCGGCCTCGCTGCCGGATGTGTGGCGTTTGTGCTCGGGGTGGCGGCGGTGAGCGGATCCGAATCGGTCATCCGCCGCCTGCAAAACCGGCCGCTGCTCAGCAGGTATCCCCGGCTGCTGTCGGCCGTCGAATCAACCCATGCGTATACGCGCTGGAGTTGGCAAAACAGGCGGGACTTGTTGTTCCCCCTGTTATTGCTATGGGGCTTGTATCCGGTTCGGGTGGCGATGCTGTGGATCTGTTTTGCGGCGTTTCATTCGACGGTTTCGCTGCCGCTTATCTGGACAGGCTACAGCATTGCAATCCTTCTCTCATTTTTGACGTTTCTGCCCACCACGTTGGGGGTGTTCGAACTGTCAATGGTCGGTACATTCGCCCTGCTGGGCGTCCCAACCGAGCTTGCGGCGGCAGTCACCTTGCTGTACCGGGGATTCACCTACTGGCTGCCGATCCCGTTTGGTTTGCTGGCCTGGTGGAATCTGCGACGGAAGGCGGTGGAGTGAACCGGCCCAACTGGCACGGAGGCAAAAAGCGGCGTGTTCGGCATTCGTGCTTCCGTGCACATCGCAACGCCGAGTTGATCATCCGTGATCAAAAAAAGGATGGTGACATGCATGAACACCGACATGGCCGCGCCGCCGCCCGGCACAAACCGGCTGCCGGTGGGATTGGCGCTGGCGGGAGGCGGCGTATCCGGAGCGGCCGCTGTTGGCGTGATCAAGGCGCTGGAAGAGGCGGGATTCGCCATTACCCAGATCGCCGGAAGCAGTTCCGGGGCGATGGTGGCCGCTCTGTATGCATACGGTTTTTCACCTGAAAAAATGAAGCGGATCATGCCGCGGTTTACCAAACGCCATTTGGACTATGACTGGAAGGCGATCCTCGCCAAAATTTTGCTGCGCCGTCCGCACCTGGACGGCTGGATCAAAGGAACCCGGCTGCGCTTGCTGGTAGAGGAGCTGACCGATGGCCAGCCGCTGTCCGCTTTTCGCATGGCATGCGGCATTGTGGCCACCGATCTGCGCGACGGGCAGCCGGTTGTGTTTGCCAACAAACCCGTGCCGGGATACCGGACCGAATCGGAGCTGACGATCGGCCAGGCGGTCCAGGCCAGCTGCGCGATTCCGGTGATCTTTCAACCGGTTCGCTGGCAGAGGTACATCCTGGCCGATGGCGGCGTATCCCTCAATTGCCCGGTGCGAGTGGTGCGGGCGTTGGGCGCCAAACGGGTGATCGCCGTCGACACGGTAACCGCTTTCGCCAACGCCGATGTTGGCGATTTGCGCTCCGCTCTGTCAATTTTTGCGCATGTGATCAATCTCAACTTGCGGGATCAAATGGCGTACGAGCACCAGCATGCCGACCTGTCCCTGCACCCGCACGTCGGCTATGTGGGCGCGCTCGATTTTCACAAAGTGGCCCAGTGTGTGGAAGCCGGGTACTGCTACACGCGCGAGCGGATCGATCAGATCCGGGCCCTTTTCGAAGACGTCTCTCATTAGAGAGCGCCACGCGGCCAATCCCCGCGTTTCCCTCAACAAGCATGCCTGATTTTCCGGATTCCGACGCTTTCACGGTAGTGGCGGCCGCCGTGCCGGTGTTCGGTCGATGCCCGGTTTTCCGGATTGCAACGCTTCTCTGGCCCACTCAACAATGCTTCTCCCTCTGCCACCCCTGTTGCGAAACAACATAGCTGTTGAACATCTCAGCCGAAAATGAATTCCGGCTGTAAACCCCGGTTAGTACGCGAACCGGGGTTTTTGTGCGCTCTCTTGTCCCAAAATTAACCTTACAATTACACGGGCTTTACATTCACCTGCTACATTGTGGGCATAACCTGTCGAACATTGGGGGAAGCGTATGCAAAAAAACGGGTTCAACAAGTGGCACGATTTACTGAATGCGATCCTACAAAAGGAGTGGCCCGGTTTTTTCAAAGGAAATCGGGTATTTGATCCGCTTGCCGCGCGAAAACGCCGGTTGATTTTGTCGCGCACCCTGAGCGGACAATTGTCGTTTGCCGTGGCGCTCCTAATCGTGCTGGCGGTGCTGACGACTGGGGGGTTGGTCTATTTTCAGGCGGAAAAAACGATCCGCTCCCTGGTGATCGGCGACCTCCGACGGTCGGCCGCCATCCTGCACGAAAAAGTGAATCTGCTGCTCAGCACCGTCGATTCCAGGCAGTTACCTGGGGAGATCGACTATTTGCTGACCAAGGAAGCGGCCCGCTTGAATCAGAACGGCTGGCAGCCGAGACAATGGGTCCTCACGGAACAGGGCGAAACGGTACTCGCCCAACCGCCGCAAACCGGGCTTGACCCGAATGCGTTCCCGCAGATCAAATCAAAGAAAACCGGCGTCC
Organism: Effusibacillus pohliae DSM 22757; assembly: GCF_000376225.1. Classification (NCBI taxonomy): domain Bacteria; kingdom Bacillati; phylum Bacillota; class Bacilli; order Caryophanales; family Alicyclobacillaceae; genus Effusibacillus; species Effusibacillus pohliae. The sequence continues at coordinate 43,743 of NZ_AQXL01000133.1, read as the reverse complement.
TGGCCACCCAGCGGGACGGTCAGCGGCGAACCGTGATTTTCGAGGCGATCCCGGAAAAAGGATGGTACTACGTCCTGGAGGTGCTGGATGATGGGTATCTGGCGTCCGTGTACCGGGTACGGATGATCGCGCTGACGGTTGCGGTGGTGGTGCTGGTCTTCAGCGTGTGGGCGATCCTCTGGCTGATCCGCCGAATGGTGCGGCCGCTGTCCGCGATGCAAAAAGTCATGGAACAGGTGGCGGACGGCGATTTGCGGGTGCGGATGCAGGAGACAAACGTGGTGCAGGAACTGGCGGCTGTGGGAGCCAGGCTGAACGCTATGTTGCAAACGATAGGCGCGCTGATCCGGCGACTGAACAGCGGGATCGGTGCGGGAACAGACGCTTCCCGTTCGCTGCTGGCAGCGGTTGAGAAAAACAGACAGGAGTTTCGGGAAACGTCGGTTGCGATGCAGGAAATCGGAAACGGAGCGCGGCAACAGGCGAGCGCAGTGGATGTGTCGGCAGCCCGTATGTCAGAGATGAGCGAACAGGCGGCCCAACTGGTGGCCATCATGCAGGAGACAAGCAGCATCGCAGAGCGGATGAAACGGGACATCGACCGGGGAATGCCGGTGGTCGAAGGAAGCGCGCAGCGTATGCAGCAGGCCGCGATCCTGTCGGAGGAAACCAGCGACTCGGTCGTCCGGCTGGTCAACGGGATGCAGCAAATCAGAGGCATTCTGGCAACGATCCGGGGAATCGCCGAGCAAACCAATCTGCTGTCCCTAAATGCGACGATCGAGGCGGCCCGGGCGGGCGAAGCAGGACGCGGATTTACTGTGGTGGCACAGGAGGTGCGAAAACTGGCAGATCAGAGCAAGCGGGCGGCGGAAGAGATCGACCGCTTCACGGAGTCGATCGAACGCGAAGCGGTGCGGGCGATCGAGGCGACACGAACCGGAAAGCAGGAAATGGAGCACAGCCTGGCGGAAGCGATGCAGGCAAAAGAGGCGATGCAAAGCGTGCAGCAAGGGATTCGGGAGACGGAGGAAAAGGTCACCGGCACGGTCCGGCTGCTTGAAAAATGGGCGGAGCAAGTGCTGGAGTTGAAGGATAAATTGGCGGCGGTACGCGTCATTTCGCGTAACACACTGGCCAGTGCGGAACAGGTGCAGGCGATCAGCGAACGGCAGCTGATCGAGGCGGAACAGTTGCAACAATCGACTCTCACACTGGTCAACATGATGAATCAACTGGATGACGAGACAAGAAAGTTTGCAGTTTGACAAAAATCAACATTTGCATCTGCCATAGGATTAACCATAGAATCATTGACGGAGCGAAATCGCTGTCGAAAACAAAAATTGCACCGAAATCCTATGCTCCGTGCAACTTTACTGCGATCTTTTTGAAAGTCGTTGGAGCACACGATTTGTAATGTGGACTGCCTGGCTTCATTTGGCAGAGACTTGTCCAGCCAATTCGACAAAACAGCCATTTGCCTGATGGCGGCCAGCCCCTCCATTTGAGTGGTTGTCACGAACCTTCTGGCGCAGAAGCCCCCGCCTTCAGCGTGGGGCCTATGACTTTTCGGGTGATACCAGTGTAGCATGATTCGTCTACAGGATTTAGGCAACAGGTGTTTTGTATCGCTTGGGCCACTTTCTACTTCAGCCGTCGTCTCGCCTCACGATTCAAACCGGCCGTTTTTTCTGCAAACAGCTTGTCCCACCTGTCCCGATCATGCTTGTACAGCAGCGGGTACTCCTTTTTCAGTCTGAGAATCCCGGCGGCATATTCCTCGTTCATCATTTCCAACTGACTGAGTACGTCAGGCGGAATCTCATTCATCATTTCCGAGAATGTATCCGGATCCAGCACGTATTCATAGAACCATTCGACAGCTTGCAGTTGAACCAATGGAAACAGCTGCTCATCATCCCGCATGCGCTCGAACTCTCTTTCCAATTGCGCCATTTCACGCGCTTTTTTCCTGATTTCAAACAAATCGGGATTCATCGGATCCAAAAAATGGGCCAAATCGGCAAACACCTCCGCACCCCGGTAGCAAGCCAACTCGAAATACTCGTCGTGTTCCTCCAGCAGGGTTTCCAGAATGCTCGACCGATCTTCCTCCTCCTGGATCGATTTCAGAAACTGCTTGACGCGAGTTTGAATTTTTCCCCACAAGTCCCATTTTTCCAGTTCTATCATTAGCAAGATCCAGTTGATGAAAATCGGAAAATGGTCCGGATGCTGCGCTTCCTGTGAGGGGATAGCTGACTGCACTAGGTTCCACGCGTCTTCTTTCCTGTCCAGTTCCAGATACGCTTCGACCAGGGGAGTATTGAGCCGGAGGGAATGGCCCGGGTGTTCGGCCTGACATTCCTTCAACACTTCCAAAGCTTTTTCCGGCTCCCCATAGTCGAGCAGCATTTGTGATTTCGTAATCAGAACCTCAACCTTCTCATCTTCCTGAGCGGCATGTTCATACGCGAGCCGCATCTGTTCCTCAAACCCGGCCCTGTCTTCTTTGTGCAAAGACAGAATGGCAAGTCCAAAGTAGGCTGGCACAAACTCAGGGGAAATCCGCAGGACACTTTGCAGCAGCTTGAACGCTTTTTTGTGATGTCCCTTCCCCATCTGTTCCAACGCTTCTTCAAACATCGTCTCCGTTTCGCCCCGCTTCCCGTACTCCTGATCAAATGCTCCGGTTTTCCGCCCCTCAAGGCGGGCGCGTTTTGCAGATTCCATTCTGTTTCCTCCCATACAGAAAAAGGTTTCCCTGCCACATGCTCAGTGGGTTTTCCAAGCAGCCAACAGCACATCCAGAATGCGCGAATCACCCATCCAGGATTTTCGACATCACGGGTCTCATTCCCTTCTCTTGTGGAGAAATGCGCTCCGCGTAATGGCTTGACTCTTCAATATACCTCCGAACATCACATTTGTTATGCCAAGAGAAGCGTGCTCACGGCATGTGGAAAATAGAAACAAAGTTTACGAAAAAATCCAATGGCAAAAACGCCCGCATGCAAGGTGCTGAGCCGGGTCACCCTCCGGTTTCTCGAACACCACCTGCCGGAAACATGCTATTTTTTACACAAGATGCTGTACGATGTGCCGGATGTCGTTCCCATCCCCGCTTGCCCGTTAAGCAAGCCGTCGATCACCTAAACGGCGGCTGGAAACGCAGCCCCAGCAACCGCCATGGCCTGCAGGCGTGCCAGTTGGCATCGCCAATCAAACCCCAAGTCGCTCACGCACGCTCCTGAAACACCCGGAATGTCCCGGTGGCGATCGCCAACAGCGTCCCGTCTTTTGTTTCCACTCGCGCTTCCGTGGTGACGGTTCGTTTCGTCCGATGCACCACCCGGCCGCGGGCATAGATCGTGCCCGCATCGACCGCCGCCAGAAAATGGACGTTCATGTGAGTGGTTGCCTGAAAGCGGCCGGCCGTTGCCCGTGCCGCCAAGCCCATCGCGTTGTCCAGCAGGGTGGCATAGACGCCGCCGTGCACCGTTAGATTTCCGTTCAGATGATGCGGTTCAATTTTCAGGGAAAGCACCGCATGCCCATCCGCCACGTCTTCGATCACGCAACCGATATGCCGCCAAAACGGAACGTCCGAGAAATAATCCTGCAGTTCTTGCAAATAGTTGGTGTCTGCCATGGTTGCCTCCTGTCATTTCCCCTGAAAATGGGGTTTTCGTTTCTCCAGGAACGCGCTGGTCCCTTCCCGCTTGTCTTCCGTTGTGAAGAGAACCGCCTGAGCCAATTTTTCAATTACCAATCCCGTCTGCAAATCGGTCTCCAGCCCCGTCTGGATCGCCAACTTGGCCAGCCGCACCGCAAGCGGCCCTTTGGCAAGGATCGCATCGGCTGTGGCACGAACGGCCGGAATCAAGTTTTCCGGCTGAGTCACCTGCGTGACTAGCCCCTATACCTTCCTCCACCTCGATCAAAATATTTCTGTATTCCATCAATCACACCTCTTCCGTTTTGATTCGAATTCCATATTTGTACGCCTTGCGGATGGCTGTCGATTGGCTGATCTTCAGCGCTTTCGCCACTTCATACGAACTGCCGAATCGCTGATAGGCGGCTTCCACCAGTTTGTGTTCATATTGTTCGATCGCCGCTTGCAAACCTCCCGCCTGTCCGATCGTGTCCAGGAAAACGTCCGGGTTTGCGGAAGAGACGGCCGGATCCGCGTCTTGCCAATCCCTCCCGGACGCCTGTTTTGCCTGAAAGCACGCCGAAGTATCCAAATTCGGCAGATGTTCGGGACGAATCTCGTGTGACGGGATGGTCACCAACAGCCGCTCGATCAGGTTGGCCAGTTCCCGGATGTTGCCCGGCCACCTGTATCGCTGCAATATCTGCAAAGTTTCGCTACTCATGGTCTTGGCCGACTGGTATTTGCGGTTGAATTTGTCTAGATAAAACCGGATTAACGGCAGAATGTCCGCCTGTCGTTTGCGCAAAGGCGGGATTTCGATCGGCACCACATGCAGCCGGTAGTACAAATCTTCCCGGAATGTACCGTCCGCCACCATCTTTTTCAAGTCGCGGTTGGTGGCGGCAATGATCCTGACATTCACCTTGATCGGCTTGACGCCCCCCACGCGGTGGAATTCCTGATCCTGCAGCACCCGCAGCAGCTTTACCTGCAGATGGAGCGGCAACTCGCCGATCTCGTCAAGAAACAGTGTGCCTTCATGAGCCAATTCAAACATGCCGGGTTTGCCGTCCTTTTTGGCGCCGGTAAACGCACCCGACTCGTAGCCGAACAGTTCCGATTCCAGCAGTTCTGGCGGGATGGCTCCGCAGTTCACTTTGATGAACGCCCCTTTTTCGTAACGTCCGCTGTTTCGGTGGATCATGCGGGCCACCACTTCTTTCCCAACACCCGATTCGCCCAACAACAGCACTGTGGTATCGGTATTGGCCACCCGCCGGGCGAGGTCAACCACCTTCTGCATCGCTTTGCTGACAACGACCACCGGCTCATCCCCGGCATGGAATTTACGCAATTGCGACAACTCTTCCCGCAGGCGATTTAACTCGGAGATGTCCCGCAGATTGGTGACGATCCGGATGACCTCTCCCTGCTCGTTGAAAACGGGACTTCCCGTAATCAGCAACACCTTGCCCAGGGCGTTCTCCTGGATGACAGTAACCGGCTTTTTCTGTTTCATCACCTCGAACGAGACCGATTTTTGGACGATCCCCCGCTTTTCCAGATAACGCAGATCCTTGCCGATATAATATTCCTTCGGAATGCCTGTCAGCCGCTCGATCGCGTCATTCGTTTTCAGTGTGATTCCGTTTTCGTCCACGATGTAAATGGCATCGTACGAATTTTGAAAAATCGCATCCAGCTCATCCGCCGCCGCCTTCATCTCAAGCAATCGCTGCTGCATGTTCTGTATTGGAACCGTGTTGTACACTGTCAACAAAATGCCCGGCTCATTCCGTTCGTTCAAATACGGGTACGCATTGATTTGCAGGTCCAGTTGGCCAAGCGACACGTGCCAGTCGGCCGATGTCCCCGAATCAAGCATCCGGGACAATCGGTCCTCCCCGATGAGAAATTCTTTTATCAGTTGCCCGTTTGATTGTCCCAACCATCGCCTGATCGGATCATTTGCAAAAATGACAGATCCCACACGGTTCAGCAGAACAACGCCAATCTCAATGCTTGCAGCGACCGCCGCTTCTTTGACTTTCTGCATGACGATTCCCCCGTTCCGTGAAGTCCCCCGCTTGTTATGACTTCTCTTTCGGTCAACCGGATTCCTCTTTGCAATCAGCTGTTCAGGCGTGCAGAAACAGCCTGTCGATCCCCCATATCACAAGGCTCAGAAAAATTGTCATGACCAGCATATACCGCCTGTTTTGCCGCCAGCCTGCTTCCAGCAGATTTTTTTCAAAAATGCCCGACATGATCACAATAAACGGAGAAATCACAGAAACGGTCATGGAGATCGACCATCCCGCCAGCACGGACAACCCCATCGTGATCGGATGAATTCCCAGAAAATCAGGCGGAACCGATGTCAGAAGGACTGTCGCGCTCAAGATGGGATGGACAAACAGGAGCGCAAGCAGCAGCACGGTGGTGATGCAAGCGAAAATCACCGGATATACGCCCCACTTCGCCAACGGGCCGTACACCCCCGCCACCCTGCTTCCCAGGTCGAGTGTCGAAAGTACCCCGCCCATAAAGCCGGCTGAAGTGAACAGCATCACTTCGGTCACCAGTTTGCTGATGCCACTCATGTAGCCTTTCACCCCTTGCAACGCTCCCGTCTTGTCGACAAAGCCCCACATAAGCAGCGGAAAGCAGAGAGACAAAACGGAGATCACTGTCAGCATCGACAGGCGAGTCACCTGTTCCAGGACAAATGCGGCTGCCAGAAGGCAAAAGAGCAGCAGAAAAAATACCTGCAGTTTGCGCCTGGACTCGGTTCCGCTGGTACAGTTTCCGTGTGATCCGATTACGTCCCTACGATCATCTCCGCCTATTCGGTGTGCGTCTAAACACTTCCCGAGCGAACGGGTATCGCCCGGGCCGTCCCAGGCTGGTTCCGCCGCGCTGGCCATTTCCGGTATCAACCCTCCGGCGTCAGAGCGGATGGTTGCTGAAACAACGCGAGACTCCTCGAACAATGTATACGAAAACGCGGCCGCCAGGCTGCACAGCGATAGTGTCAATGCCGGCGGCAGAAAAGTTTGCACCGGCAGATGCAGGTAAAAAAGGGTCAGCCCAACTGTAGCAAAATAAGGAGACCACATGATGCTCGATACAAAGCTGCGGCACATGATTCGCAGCACCAAATCGCCGTAGCGTTGCTCCATCGGTTCCGCCAGGGAGGACAAAAAGCGTAGACCTCCCAGGTTCAACAAGGAACCGATCACAAACACCACCGTTCCAAACACAATCACGACTTTCCGTTGCGAATCAAAGGAACGTCTGACAAACTGCTCGACCGCCTGCAGAAATCCGCCCGCCTGAAACGGTATCTGAATCAGCGGTACCAGAATCAGCAAACTCAATAGCGGTACGTTTTTCGTGATCGCGTCTCCCCATTGGCCAAAAGTTCCCCCGTGCAGGAACAGCAACAGGTGCCCGAAGAACAGCATCAGACCGCTTATAATCAAAGCGATTCCCCGCACCGCGAACAACCCCGTCAACAACAGGAAAACAAGGATCACGTACAGCGCCCTATGGGACCAGGTTGCGTCGAAAAACACATCCACCAAATGCAGGATTGCCAAAGCGAAAAGGGACAGGCGCACTGTCCCTTCCAGCCAAAGTGGCACCATTGTAAAGTCATCTCCCGGTTATCGCCGAAGATTTTCAACAATCGTCGTGATTCCCTGTCCGCCGCCGATGCAAAGCGTGACCAGCCCGTAACGGGCGCCGCGACGCTCCATTTCGTTCAACAGTTTGATCATCAGGATCGCTCCGGTGGCTCCCAGCGGATGCCCGAGCGCAATCGCTCCGCCGTTCACGTTCACTTTTTCCAGTCCGACCCCCAACTCCTTAATGACAGCCAACGCCTGTGCGGCAAATGCTTCATTCAATTCGATCAGATCGATATCTTCCAACTGCAGGCCTGCCATTTGTAACGCCTTGCGGGTGGCGGGAACCGGACCAATTCCCATAATCTCCGGTGAAATCCCTGATACGGCCTGCGCCAAAATCCGCGCTTTCGGTTTCAAGCCGCGCCTTTCCGCCTCTGACTCCGCCATCACGAGCACGGCTGCCGCCCCGTCGTTGCGGCCGCTGGAATTGCCGGCGGTCACCGTCCCGTTCCGCTTGAAAACGGGCGGCAAAGTGAGTAATTTTTCGATCGAGGTAAGTCGCGGATGTTCATCCACTTCAAACTGGATCGTTTCCTTTTTCCCCTTGATTTCATAAGGAACAATCTCATCTTTAAATTTGCCGGCTGATATGGCATATGCCGCACGGCTTTGGCTGAGAAAAGCAAACTCGTCCTGTTCCTGCCGGCTGATGCTGTATTTTTCGGCGAGGTTTTCGGCCGTCATTCCCATCGTCAAATCGTTGCCGTAGATTTCCGGCGGCTGTGAGCGGGGCTGGCTTTCCGTATTTGGGTCAAGCAGTTGTCCGTTGCCCGCTTGCAGTCCATAGCGGGCACCCCGAATGTAATAGGGGGCTGTGCTCATGCTTTCCGCCCCGCCCGCCACAATGATGTTGGCAAGCCCGCACTGGATCTGCTGCGCAGCGTTATTGATCGCCTGCAGTCCAGAACCGCATTGCCGATGCACGGTATAACCAGGCACCTCAACCGGCAGCCCCGCTCGCAGTAGGGCGACCCGCGCCATATTCGGCGCGTCCGTACTTTGTTTGGCTTGCCCCATGATAACCTCATCCACTTCCGTTCCTTCAATGCCACTGCGTTTTAAAACCTCGTCAATGACTTTCGCCGCCAGATGATCGACCTCAACATCTCGCAGCGTCTCGCCCATTTTTCCAATCGCTGTTCGAACAGCTTCGGCAATGACAACTCCGCTCATCTTCTTCCCTCCCCATGATGCTGTCACATTCCAAGATCCCTCTTCCATGCCACTCCGCTTCACTAGTACGCACTTGGCCGCATATGGATGCGCGTTACATCCCAAGATACGCTTTGCGCAGCCCTTGATCGCGTAGCAGTTCGTCACCCGTACTTTCCATGACAATACGTCCGTTCTCGAGCACATATCCGCGGTCGGCGACTTCCAAAGCTTTGTGGGCGTTCTGTTCGACCAGCAGGATCGTTACTCCCGAGTCGCGAATCTGACGGATCAATTGAAACACCCATTGCACCAAAATCGGCGCAAGCCCCAACGTCGGTTCATCCAACATCAGCAGCTCCGGTCTCGCCATCAGTCCTCTGCCGATCGCACACATCTGCTGTTCGCCGCCGCTCAAACTGTCGGCCATTTGCTTCTCGCGTTCCTTCAGCCGCGGCAACAGGCCATATACGTACTGCAGCGTTTGCATCCTTTGCAACCGGGCTCGTTTGATGTATGCTCCCATCTCCAGATTTTCCCGGACGCTCAAGTGCGGGAACAGCCGTCTGCCTTCCGGAACATGTACCAATCCCATTTCCACCCGTTGGTGAGCGGGAATGACGGTCAATTCCTCGCCTTGAAACCGGATGCTTCCCTCCGCATTCGGGACCGTCCCGGAAATCGCCTTCAGAATCGTCGACTTGCCCGCTGCGTTTGCCCCGACAATCGTCACGATTTCTCCTTTTCTTATAGATAACGAAATGTCTCGCAACACCTGCACGTCACCGTAATAGGCATTGACGTTGTTAAGTTCCAGCATGGGCAAAATCGCCTCCCAGATACGCTTCGATCACCACCGGGTTGCGGGTGACTTCTGCAGCCGAACCTTCCGCCAGTTTGCGCCCTTGCTGCAAAACGACGATTTTTTCGCATAAAGCCACAACGGCAGCCATCACGTGTTCGATCATACAGATCGTAATCCCCTGTTCCCGGTTCAAATCGCGAACCACTTGCAACATATCCTGCACTTCCTTCGGATTCAGCCCTCCCATCACCTCATCGAGGAACAGCAAACGGGGTTTTGTCGCAAGTACCCGCGCCAGTTCCAGTTTCTTTTTCAACCCGACAGGCAGGGAGCGGGCTTCTTCATTGAGATACGGCGTCATTTCCAACAGATCGATGACATTGCGGGCATACTGTTTCGCATCATGAAACGAAGCGTGTTTGGGCAGGGCTCCCATCATCACGTTTTGTTCCACCGTCAGGCCGGCAAACGGTTTGACAATCTGAAACGTCCGTCCAATTCCAAGCGCAGCGATTTGATGCGGTTTTTTGCCGGTAATCGGCTGCCCCTGGAAACGAACCTCCCCTTTGTCCGGCACAAGATTGCCCGTGATCAAGTTGAACAACGTGGTTTTTCCCGCTCCGTTCGGTCCGATAATTCCGAAAATGGTCCCTTCCTCAATCTCAAAGCTGACATCGTCGACCGCTACCAATCCGCCGAACCGTTTTGTCAGATGTTGCACGCTAAGCATGGACAGACCCTCGCTTCCGTTTCGCCATGAACCTGTTAAACCACGGCACAATGCCTTGTGGAATAACGAGAACCACCACCACAAGCAACAACCCGTACACCACCGCCTGTACTCCCCCCTGTGCCCCGCCCAGCGTTGAACGTAGCACGGTCCCCAGGAGAGTGATCAGGGCCGCTCCAAAAATCGGCCCGCCGGCTGTGCCGATGCCGCCGATAATCGCCATCAGGGCAATCTGGGCGGACAACTGGAAGGAAAACTCGTGCAAAGGCTCGACGATGCCGATGTATTGGGCGTAGAATGTTCCGCCCATCGCTGTCAGGGAACTGCTGATCACCATCGCGATCAGGCGAATTTTCACGCTGGAAATACCAAGCGCAAGCGCCGCTTGTTCATTTTCCCGCACGCCGATCAGGTAATAGCCAAAATGGGAACGGTTCATCCAGCGGGACAATCCGTAAGGAATTGCCAGCAGCGCAACCGCCAGATAGAAATAGGTCACCTTGTTGTCAAACATCATGTTGACGGCGCCGGGCCGGAAAGGAACGGGAATGCCGCCGGAGCCGTGCGTCAGGGAATGCCAATTGATCGCGATAATCATCAGAACTTCCGCCACCGCGATCGTGCAGAGTGAAAAAAACGGACCGTGCAAACGCAGCGTAACAGCTCCGATAAAAAGTCCGAACAATCCCGCCACCACAGCCCCCGCCATTATTCCAATCCAGGGCGAAACTCCGTATTTGACAAACAAAATCGTCGAGGTGTAGGCGCCAATGCCGAAAAACGCGGCATGTCCGAGCGACAACATTCCGCCGTAGCCGCCGACTATGTTCCAGGCGCTTGCGACGAACCCCCAGAGGGCGATCATAATCAAAGTGTCAACCAGAAAATCCTGCTCCTGCAAAACGAGCGGCAGCAGGAGCAATAGGAGGATTCCCGCCAGCTGCATGCCATTTTTCAGAGTGAATTTTTGCTTTTTCTCCACCGGCACCGAAGCACCGACCTGTTCCAGACTCATTCCGCCGCCACCTCCGCAGCGCCCGGTTTTCCGAACAAACCGTTGGGACGCAGGATCAGGATCAGAATAAACACGCAGAAGTACACCAATTGCTTCATCGACGGCGCAATAAAATAACTGCTCAATGTCTCGATCAACCCGATCAAAATTCCCCCCGCAACCGCTCCCGGCAGACTCCCCAGTCCGCCGAGTACCACCACAACAAATGCGATCAGTGCGAATTGTTCACCGACAGTCGGATAAACAGAATAGATCGGAATCAACAGACATCCCGCGATTCCCAAAAGTCCCAGGCCGAGAGCGAAAGTGAACCGATAAATCTTCTGGTTCGAGATCCCCATCAGCGTAGCGGCGAATCGATCCTGCGAAGCGGAACGAATCGCTTTCCCGGTATAGGTGTAATGCAGGAACAAAAACAGCAGCAGCGTGATGATGCTCGCGACCAGGAAAGCTGCCAGCAGCGCGAAACTGACATGCACCGGCCCCACCTGAAACACCTTGTTCACAAGCGGCGTGTTGAGCGCGCGATAATCGGCGGAAAACAGAACCAGCGCGAGGTTTTGCAAGGCGACCGACAACCCGATAAACGCAAAGATCTGGACGACGGGTGACCGCGAAATCGTTCGCCCGACGATCGTTTGGTAGACGATCGTTCCCAGCAGAAACAGTGCCGGCGCCATCACGAAAATGGACACGTACGGATTCAGCCCAAGCGACTGAAACAGGAAGAAAGCGCCGAACATCCCCAACATCAGAAAATCCCCGTGCGCGAAATTGACGATCTTCATCACGCCAAACACCAAAGTCAGCCCGATGCTGACCAGCACATAAATTCCGCCCAACAAAACGCCCGACACCAAAAGCTGCAGAACGATATCCATTTGTTCACCCCCCTTGTCTTTCAGGCGGACCGGTCAGACGGACAACCCGTTTGACCGGTCCCTCCCTGCTGATCATCCCTGCTATTTCCGTTCATTCCAAGCGGGAAGCGGAATGAGGATCGCTTTCTCAACCGCGAATTTTTCCGGATACACCACATTCAATTTGCCGCTTTGCCACTGCATCACCGCCATCTGCGCCCTGGTGTTTTGGCCATCCTCGCCAAATTTGACTCCCCAGCCAACAGGGGTCGAGCCTACCGGCAGATCAAGCGCCAGAGCCTGTTGACGAACCTTCTCGGAGTCGGTGGTTCCCGTCTTTTGCAAGACGTCGTGAAATAGCACATAAGCGGAAGAAAACGCCAGTTTTGCGATCAGATCCGGCTCTTTCCCGAATTTTTCCTTGTAGCGTTTGAAAAACTGCTCCTCGAGCTGTTGGGCTTCCGGTGTGAGGGCCTGCTTGTTGATCACCATCGCACTCGATGTATCCAGCACACCGTTCGCATCCTTGCCGAATGTTTGGCCAAAATTGTCGGAGCTTTGGCCGGCGCCGTTGCCAATCACCACTTTTGGGCTGTACCCCAGTTGTTTTGCCTGTTTCCAGAACAATTGTGCATCGGTGTCATATTGAACCACATCCAAAACGTCGGGATTCAGTTGCTTCAGTTGCAGAATGATCGATGTCATGTCATTGGTCGTCTTGGCATTGTATTTGATTTCCCCGACGACAGGTATGCCCGCTTTTTGCGCCGCTTCCTTCGTCGCGTTCGTGACACCCGTGCCAAAATCCCCGTCCTCACGTAAAATCGCAAGTTTCATCTGGGAGGGTTGCAACCCGAGTTTTGGCGCCACTTCTTTCGTCAAAAATTCGATCGTCGCCGGCCCGTAACTGGAGGCATTCGGATTCGGCCGGAAAATGTACTTGTATCCCCTGCCGGTGACCCGCGGGTCGGTGGCAGCCACTTCCCACAGCACCACCTTGTTCCGTTCGGTCACTTCCGACGCGGCCATCGCCAGTGGGCTTGCATACACCCCGACAATCGTCTTTACCTTCTCCTGGCTGATCAAGCGGTTCACTTCGTTGACCGCAGCAGTCGCATCCGGGATGTCCGCTTTCACCAACTCGATTTTCTTGGCGTTCGGCTGTTCATTTACAATGTCCTTCTACAATGTCCTTCGCAATTTCAACGCCGTTTGTACAGGCTTGCCCGATTTTCGCCAGATTGCCCGACACCGGGAACGCCACCCCGATTTTTAACGATTGCGCCGAGCCCGACGTACCGGCTGAGCATCCGGCCAGCAGACCCGTTACAAACGTGGCGGATAATGCAGCAGACACCAATCGTTTTTTGAAATTCATGTTTAACCCCCTCTTTCTCTCCCGTTATTGGTTACGACGCAGTTTGCTTAAGCCAATCTGGCCGGTGGACGACCCGAAAGTTCCGTGACAACTCGAAGTTCGCCGGCGTAATCTCTTTCAATCGTTCGAGTGACATATCATCAACCAATTCTTCCAGTATCATTTTCGAATCGACAAAACGAAATACGCAATATTCTGTCACTAGAATATCGACTTCGCCTCTGGCTGTCAGCGGGTAAGTGCAGGAGGGAAGCAACTTCGGCTTGCCGTCAGGGGCCAGGTGGGTCGTCGCAACGATCACCGTCCGGGCCCCTACGATCAAGTCCATCGCCCCTCCCACTCCGAGCACGTCTTTGCCGGGAACCGCCCAGTTGGCAATATCTCCTGTTTCGCTGACCTGCAGGGCACCAATCACCGTTTTGTCGACATGTCCGCCCCGCATCATCGCAAACGACAGGGCAGAATCGAAGTATGACGCCCCCGGCATCTCCGAAATCGGAAGTTTGCTGGCATTGATCAGATCCGGATCGACTCGTTCGGGCGGAGGGGTAGGCCCAACACCCAAAATACCGTTTTCCGAGTGTAGAAACACTTGCCGTTCGGGAGGAATGTAATCCGCCACAAAGACAGGGATCCCGATCCCCAGATTGACGATATCGCCGTCTTCCAGTTCCTGCGCCGCCCGCCAGGCGATGTAGGGCCGGTAATCGATCATGCGATCACCTCCTTCCGGACTACAATATCGACAAAGATATGAGGTGTCACAACGATTTCCGGGTCCAGTTCTTCAATCTCAACGATTTCGTCCACTTCCGCAATTGTCAGATCGGCCGCCATCGCCATCAGTGGATTGAAATTTCTCGCCGTTTTATAGTAGATCAGATTTCCAAAGCGGTCCGACTTGTACGCTTTGATCAGCGACACATCCGCCCGCAGGCTTCTCTCCAGCACATATTCGCGGCCGTCGAAAACTCTCGTTTCCTTTCCTTCCGCCAGCAGAGTGCCTGCCGCGGTCGGTGTGTAAAACGCCGGGATGCCGCTGCCCCCCAACCGGATCGCTTCACTGAACGTACCCTGCGGCAGCAATTCCACTTCCAGCTTGCCTTCCCGCTTAAACCTGGAAACGTCCGGGTTGCTGGTGAAGTAGGTTCCGATCGCCTTTTTCAGCCGATTGTCGAGCAACAGTTTGCCAAGCCCCTGCCCCGGTTGCCCGACATTGTTGCTGATCACGGTCAAATCCCTGACATCGGTCTTCAGCAATGCCTCGATCAGGGACAGAGGCTGCCCCGACAAGCCAAATCCTCCGACCATTATGCTTGCTCCGTTCGGTATCAACGAAATAGCCTCTTGCGCCGTCATAAATTTTGCAGGCAATTCTAACTCCTCCTTCCCGAAAAAATCGGTTAGGCAAGATTTTCGATGAGCATGGCAACGCCCTGTCCGCCGCCTACACATTGGGTTGCCAAACCGTACCGTGTGCCGCGGCGTTTCATCTCATACGCCAACGTCACGACAAGCCGTGTGCCCGTGCATCCGAGCGGATGTCCCAACGCGATCGCTCCGCCGTTGACGTTGACTTTTGTCGGATCAAGTCCCAATTCCCGGATGCATGCGACCGACTGGGCGGCGAAAGCTTCGTTCAGTTCCACAAGGTCAATGTCCTGCAGCGTCAGTCCGGACCGTTGCAAAACCTTTAGGGTGGCGGGAACCGGCCCGATCCCCATATATTCCGGTTCGACACCGGCGGCAGCAAACGTAACGATCCGCGCCAACGGAGCAATCCCCAGTTGCTTGGCCTTGTCGGCCGACATCAGTACGACCGCAGCCGCCCCGTCGTTACGCCCGCAGGAATTCCCGGCAGTGACCGTTCCATTCGGCCGGAAGGCGGGCCGCAGCATGGCCAATTTTTCGACCGTCGTGTCAGGCCGGGGAAATTCGTCCACCTCAAACCGGATCGTTTCTTTTTTCTGCTTCACATCAACCGGAACGATTTCTTCCCGTAACCTGCCGTCCGCAATCGCCTTTGCCGCTTTTTTCTGGCTCTCGTAGGCAAAATGGTCCTGATCTTCCCGACTGATGCCGTATTTTTCCGCGACGTTTTCCGCCGTTTGGCCCATTCCCAGATCCTTTCCGTATATCTCCATCGGCTGCGACCCCGGCCCGCCTTCCAAGTTTGCGTCGACCAATTCCGGCGGCAGATCGGAGTTGCGAATATTGCGCAGGTAGAAAATCGACTGGCTCATATTTTCCGTGCCGCCCGCGACCACGATATCGGCCGTCCCCGTCACGATCTCCTTCATTCCCAGGCTGATCGCCTGCATGCCAGAACCGCACAGCATGTTGACGGTATAAGCCGGAGTGGAGATCGGCAACCCCGACTTCAGCGCTGCAACCCGTGCAATATTGTTCGCCCGGCTGGTCGAGCGAACATGGCCCAAAATCACCATTTCCACCGACTCTTTCGGTATCTGCGCCCGTTTGATCGTTTCCCGTATGACGACATCCGCCAGGTCCTCCGGATTGACTGGCGTCAGGGTACCGCCATATTTTCCGATTGCCGTGCGGCAAGCGCTTACAATCACTACGTCTTTCATTTCTCACTGCCCCTTTGTATAGGCATACCAGCCTTTTCCGGTTTTCCGGCCAAGCTCGCCCTTTTGAAACTTCTCCACCACCGATTGCTTCGGCCCCAATTCCGGATTCCCCGTTTCCTGCATGCGTTGCATTCGCACATAATAGTTCACGTCGATGCCGGTCAGATCCATCAGGGCAAACGGCCCAATCGGATGATTCAGCGCCGGCCGGTTCGTTGCGTCAGCCAACTTCGAGCTGACAATTGTCGAACTGTTCGTAGCCAGGATGGCATGCGGCGGGGTCAGACGATCCAATTGGGCGAACAGTTCCCGCTTCGCGTCCAAATTCCTCCTCGGTGTTCATCCCAATCCCTCCGTCATCTCTATGAATCTAGTTGGCCAGTAACTGGGCCGCTATGATGTTACGCTGGATCTCATTGGTCCCCTCGTAAATTTTGGTGATCCGTGCGTCACGGTAAAACCGCTCCACGGCATACTCTTTCATATATCCGATCCCACCGAACATCTGCAGCGCCCGATCGGCCACCTTGTTGAACGTCTCGGTGGCAAACAGCTTTGTCATGGCCGCTTCTTTGATCGCTTTTTCGCCATTTTCCAGTTTCTGCGCCACTGTATAATTGAAAGCTCGGCCCACTTCCGTTTCCGTTGCCATATCCGCAAGCATCCACCGCAGGCCCTGATTCTCCGCGATCGGTTTGCCGAACTGCACGCGCTGTTTCATGTAGTCGCCCGCCAGTTCGATCAATTTCAGGCAGGAACCGTAAGCGCGGGCAGCCAGTGTACAGCGGCCCTCCGCCAAAATCTTTAGCGCCGAAGCATATCCCATTCCGACTTCGCCAATCACGTTTTCCTCCGGCACTTCGCAATCCTCAAAGAAAATTTGGCAAGTGTGCGAACCGCGAAGACCCATTTTTTTGTCTACCGCCCCCACCTCGAAGCCCGGGAATTTTTTCTCGACGGCAAATGCGGTAAATCCGCCCTTGACCCCTTTTGCCGGATCGGTAACGGCGATCACGGTGAACAGATCGGCATACGGGCCGTTGGTGATAAAATGTTTCATGCCGTTCAAGATCCAGCGGTCTCCTTTTTTCTCCGCCCGCGTTTTGATGTTGGTCGCATCCGAACCCGCTTCCGGCTCGGACAAAGCAAAGGCGGCCAGCAGCTTTCCTTGCGCCAGATCGGGCAGATATGTCCGCTTCAGGTGCTCGCTGCCAAATCGTACGATTCCGGTGCTGCCGATTCCCGTGTGGGCGCTGATGATCGACACAAATCCGTTGTGGGTGCGGCCCATTTTCTCGAGAATCAGACACTTGCCCACGACGCCGAGCCCAAGACCGCCGTATTCTTCCGGAATGCCCATCCCGTAGAGTCCCAATCGCTTTGCCTTCTCCAGCACATGACCCGGTACATAGTCCTCTTCTTCGATCAGATTTGCGTAAGGTTCCACTTCATTGTCGACAAATTCCTCGACTGTCCTGGCAATTTGCCGCAATTCTTCGGAAAACTGCACCATCCCGCCTCGCCTCTCCTTCCGCTACACCCCCATGGGTGAATGTTTTTTCCTGTACTCTTTGATGAGCTGGGCTCCGATGATGTTGCGCTGAATCTCCGACGTCCCCTCGTAAATTCTTGTAATTCTGGCGTCCCGGTAGAAACGTTCGATCGGATATTCCGCGATATACCCCAGCCCGCCGTGCACCTGCACCGCCTTGTCGGCGACCCGGTTGTAGACTTCCGAGCCGTAAAGTTTAACCATCGCCGCTTCTTTGATGACGTTCATTCCCTGATCGGTCATCCAGGCCACCCGATACACCAGCCAACGGAGGGCTTCGATCTCCATCGCCATATCGGACAGCATATGGAGAACCGCCTGCTGTTCGATAATCGGTTTGCCGAATTGGATTCGTTCCATTGCATACTGGACCGATTTGTCCAGCAGGTATTGGCAGGAACCGAGACTGCGGGCGGCCAGTCCGGCGCGACCATTGGCCAGAATTTTCAACGCGTTGACATAGCCCTCGCCTTCCTCGCCGAGCCGATTTTCAACCGGCACCTCGAGGTCTTCAAAAAACAGTTCGCAGGAATGGGAGCCGCGCAGCCCCATCTTTTTTTCCGTTTTGCCGAGGACAAATCCCGGAAAATCTTTCTCCACAATGAAAGAAGTGATGCCTTTCGCCCCTTTGCCCGGATCTGTGACCGCCATGACAGTGAACACATGCGCCTCTTTCGCGTTGGTGATAAAGTGCTTGGAACCGTTCAGGATGTACCGGTCCCCTTTGCGCACAGCGGTCGTTTTCAGATTGGTCGCGTTCGATCCGGCACTGGGTTCGGTCAGGGCAAATGCGCCAATCCATTCGCCGGTAGCCATTTTGGGCAAATAACGCCGCTTCTGTTCTTCATTCCCCATCTCCACGATACCGACGGAACCGATTCCGGTGTGCGCGCCGACCAGTGTCGTAAATCCGTTATGCGTCTTGCCCAACTCTTCGTAGACCGCACACTTGCCCACCATCCCCAAGCCAAGGCCGCCGTACTCCTCCGGGATGCTGATGCCGAAGAGCCCCATTTCCTTCGCCATTTCCACAATCTTCGGCGGGATTTCGTCGTTTTCTTCAATCAAATGGGCGACCGGCTCCACTTCATTCCCCACAAATTCTTTCACAATCTGTCTGATCGCCTGAATGTCATCCGCGAGCGTGAAATCCATTTTTTGCTTCCACCTTCCTGCCGTTGCATCGTTGTTGCGGTTCTTCGTTTGCGGCATCGCTTACAACCGCCAGGTCAGCTATCCTATTGGCCGGTCATCCGGCGACCGTCCGCATCGTATTCAAAGATCCCGCGACCTGTTTTCTTGCCGAGGCGACCCGCTTTCACATACTTGATAAGCAGAGGACAAGGCCGGTACTTCTCTCCGAGCGTCTTGTGCAAATATTCCAGGTTGCGCAATCGCGAATCCAACCCAACCAGATCGGCCAGCTCAAGCGGTCCCATCGGATAGCCGAGTCCCAATCTGATCGCCTTGTCAATATCTTCCGCACTGGCCACACCCTCCATTAGCATATACATCGCTTCGTTGCCGACCAGAGCGCTGATTCGTCCCGGCACGAATCCCGGGAATTCGTTGACCTCCACCGTTTCTTTTCCCATCCTCTCGGCGACAGACCGCGCGATTTCCACTGTCTGATCGGACGTATCCATGCCGCGGATGATCTCAACCAGCTTCATCTTGGGTACCGGGTTGAAAAAATGCATCGCCACACACCGGTCCGGCCGTTTGGTACCGGCTGCTATTTCGGTCGGACTCATGGTGGATGTGTTGGTCGCAAGGATCGTGTGCGGCGCACAAATCTCATCCAATTGCCGGAACAGATTCACCTTCAGATCCATCAACTCCAGCACGGCTTCGATTACCAAATCGGCCCCCCTGGCCGCATCTGCAAGAGTTTCGCTTAACTCGATGCGGGCGAGTGCCGCATCCGCTTCCGCTTGCGTCAGTTTTCCCCGCTGCATCCCTGCCTGCACATCCCGTTGGATCTGCTGATAGGCCCGTTCCATCGCCGACTGCTTGACATCGTGCAGAGTTACCCGAAACCCTCCCACGGCGGCGGCATAAGCAATTCCCTGTCCCATGACTCCCGCGCCGATCACTGCAATCCGTTTCACTGGCAAGGCGTTTCCCCCACTTTCGATTCCGACGGCGGTTCTTCCGCGTCACACGATTTCTGCCCATGTTCCACCGACCGTCCACATTATTTTTTTCATAGTGCAAAATACATGCCAAAGTATAAAAATTAAGTAAATTCATCTTGCAACCGATGCGTTCGCACTGGCGAAACTGTTCGGATCGCGGAAACGCGCAGTTTCTCAAATTCGCATTCCGCCCCGCAAAAAGGGCTCGCCCTTTCCCAAAAGTAACCTCGATTAAGTCAACTTTGCATCAGTCAAGTCAGTTGTGACTTATTCGCCCACCCAATCGGGAAATGATTTGTTCGGCTTCCACATCCCCGTCGTTGTACACACGTACAGATCGTTGTCCCGTGATCAGTGGGGGCAGTTCCGCAAGCGTGGCCCCGTTTGCTTCCGCTTTCATCACTTCCAGCGCAACCGAGTTGCGGGCCACCCGTGACGCCGATCCAATCGATTTTTGGATGAGCGCCGTATCCATCTCTGACGCTTCCAACATCCATCGCTTCACGTTCTCGTGCACAGGCGATTCCTGAGTGGCCAAAAAACGCGTTCCCATCACCACCCCTTCCGCTCCCAACGCCAGTGCCGCAGCCAGACCGCGTCCGTCCGCCACCCCACCTCCCGCGAGTACCGGAATGGTTACCGCATCGACAGCTTGTGGCCAAAGCAGCACGACCCACCCGAAACATGCCGCCGCAAACAATTGGATATTGAATTTGCAGAAGATCGGTAATTCGCGTCCGCATGTTTTTCCTCCTCGCCTCAGCAAAAATGGTTTGATAATTCAAAATCGACTTATCGATCTTGCGGCCTCCCATTGACAACCATCGGTTGAACCACAATGAAATTTCCGCCCGCAGGGCATTTCGGGCGTCCCATTGTTCAGGGACAGATGGGTCACTTTTCCCACCTTGCGATACTTTACAAATTCCACCTGCATCCCTCCCGACTGAAATTGGTTTTTCTGTCCGATTTTTCCCGCAATAATCGTGCCAACCAATAAAAAAACTGACCCGGAGGTCAGCTCAAATGTCGTTATCGCCTGGGAAGGGATAACCTGTATTGAAATTGCGGCTTACAAACTCATTACGCGCTGTTTCAAAATGTAAATATCCTTGTCATGTTCGCCCGTCTTGTGGACAAGAAAATTTACCGATTGGCTGACGTCGTCGATTCTCTTCTGCAACTGATCGAATCGCTGGTTCATTTCCTGCCGCAACTGGTCGAAACGCTGATCCATTTCTTCCCGCATGCTGTTCATTTCCTGCCGCATGCTCTGTTGTTCCGTACGGAGGCTGGCCACCATCGTGACAAGCTGGCTGAGCTTTTCCTCGATGTTTTTCAGTTGGTCGGACATCGCGAACGCTCCTTTACCTTTTTTTTTCTTTTTTCGGAATCGATCGGTGACATAAAGTTGCCTTCCCGGTATAGTTCGCCACCAACCTGCCGGATCCTTCTTTTTGCGGACCCCATCCCTATTTGCCAAACAGCTTCACCAAAATCGGGATCGACAGCAGCACCACCGCCAGCCGGACGGTGTGAATCAGCATCACATCGACCGTCTTCACTCCCTCTATGCCCTGGGCTGCCGCCACCACATCCGCCAGACCTCCCGGTACTGCGCTGAACAGGGAGGTCAACAGATCCCAGCCGGTTATTTTGGACACGAGAAAACCGACCGCAATGCTCGCCAGCAGGTAGGTTCCGGCGATCAGCAGCGCCGGCAGCCAGGCGGTTTTCAAATCGCCGAACAAGCCCTTGGTGACCGACAGCCCGAGCGAGGAACCGAGCACGATCTGGACGGCGGTGATCACGCCGCTTGGCATTTTTCCCAGTGAGCCGTGAAACAGGTTGAACAGCGCCACCGCCCCCAACGATCCGATCATCGCGCCGGCCGGAATTTTTAACTTGTAGCCGATCAACCCGCCCATCGTACCGATCGCCAGCGTCAGAACCATTTTTGTTGCATCCACGTCCGCCACCCCATCCGTTTTTCTAATCGATAGTGTAGCAGATTTTTCTCCTCCCCACCAAAAAGAAACGGCTGCCTTACGGCAAGCGTCCTCCTGTCTGTTTGATCAGATTTTCGTATTGCACATGCAGATCCCGCAGTGCGGCGACCAGCGCGTTTTGCGCTTTTCCCAGATAATGGCGCTGCACCAGTTCGATCAGCTCGTCGATCCCCTCTCGCAGACTGTGCCCCCGCAGCAGGGACCCGATAAAGTTCCTGCCGTGTTCGGTTGCCAGCGTGCAGGACGCTTCCAGGATCACCCCGTATTTGCTGTCGACTTCCGCCGTGATCGTCAGCGAATCAAAAACGCTTTTGGCCGCCATGCCCTGCGGCAGTTTTGCATGTCCCGCGATAAAAATCGACTTCCCGGCAAACAACTCCCCCACCCTCTCCTGTCCTACCATTCTACCTGCCACGATGCGCCCGAGCGCCCCCGGAAGAAGGCAGCCATTCGGTCATGTCCTTATGGTACCGGGACGGGGAAACGGGAGTCAATCACAAGATGTCCTGCAGATCGTTCGCGGTTTCCACCTCCTCAAACGGCCACGCGGGCAGCATCTTGCGCAGCGGTTTATCCGTCCGGTAGCCAAGCGCGTACTCAGCCTGCATGATCGTGTGGATTTCCCGCGTCCCTTCGTAAATCACGGGCGCTTTCGAATTGCGCAGATAGCGTTCCACCGGATACTCGTTCGAATAGCCGTATGCACCGTGAATTTGCACCGCGTCGTTCGCCGCGTTAAACGCTGCATCGCACGCCACCCATTTCGCCAGCGACGTTTCCCGCGTGTTGCGCAGGCCCTGATTTTTCATCCAGCCGGCGCGGTAGACGAGCAGGCGGGACGTTTCCAAACCTGCCACCATCTTGGCGATCATCTGCTGCACCAACTGGTGTTGGCCAATTTTTTTGCCGAACGTTTCCCGCTCATGACAGTATTTGAGGCTCGCTTCCAGGCACGCCTGAATCAGACCGCAAGCGCCCGCGGCCACGGTAAAGCGCCCGTTGTCAAGCGCCGACATCGCGATTGCGAAGCCTTCTCCCTCTTCCCCCAACCGATTTTCCGCCGGCACCCGCACATCCTCCAAAAACACTTCGCCGGTGTTGCCCGCGCGAATGCCCAATTTTCCTTTGATGGCTCTTGTCGTGACGCCCGGGAACGTCCGCTCGACGATGAAACAGCTGATGCCGCGGTGCTTTTTGCTTTTGTCCGTATACGCAAAAATCAGGAAATGGTCCGCCACGTCACACAGGGAAATCCATGTTTTCGAACCGTTGAGGATGTACAAATCGCCGTCGCGGACAGCCGTTGTCGCCATCGCCGCCACATCCGATCCGGCTCCCGGCTCGGTCAGGCCGAACGCCCCGATTTTTTCGCCGCGCGCTTGCGGCACCAGATATTTTTGCTTCTGGAACTCGTTGCCCCACTGCAAAATCGTCATGCTGTTCAAGCCGGTATGCACTGACACCGCCGTGCGGAAAGCGGTATCCCCGCGCTCCAGTTCCTCGCACACGATCGCCAGCGTGTTGTAGTCCATGCCGCTGCCGCCGTAACGCTCCGGAATGCAGACGCCCATCAACTCCAGTTCCGCCAGCCGTTTCAGAATACCCCGTTCAAAATGGCCTTGCGCATCCCATTCCTGGATGTACGGCATGATTTCCTTGTCGACAAACGACCGCACCAGTTTGCGGACCGCTTCCTGTTCGCTGGAAAATGCAAAATTCATCTTCCGGATCACCTCTTTTTGGTTTTGTTCTGCAAGGGTGCAGCGCGCGGACCGCAGGGTTCATCGCGCGGACATCCTCGCCATTTAGTTTTAGAGAATATTTCGGGCCAGCCAGTCGTCGATCTGCTCGTCCGCAAATCCGTATTCCCGCAAGATCTCCCGCGTGTGCTCGCCGGCCAGCGGCGGATGCCGCTTGATCTCCACCCGGCTGCGCGACAGTTTCAGCGGACTGCCCACCAGCCGGATCTGTCCGGCTGTCGGGTGGGACATCTCGATTTTCATGTCTCTCGCCGCCACATGCGGATCGTCGAACAACTGCTGCAGGTTGTAAATCGGACCGGCCGGAATCCCGGCGGAAGTGCACAATTCCTGCCATTCTTTGCAGGATTTGCGGAGAAATTCCGCTTGCAACATTTCGATCAGCCGGTCGCGGTTGGCGAGCCGCTCCGAGTTGCTCCGAAACGCCGGATCGCCAGCCAGTTCCGGCTTGTCGATGATTTCGCACAATTTTTGAAATTGACGGTCGTTGCCGACAGCCACCACCATCTCCCCGTCGCTCGCCCGGAACGTCTGGTAGGGAACGATGTTCGGATGCTGGTTGCCGTATCGTTTCGGAATCTGACCCGAGACCAGATAATTGCTGGCGACGTTGGCAAGCAGCGAGATCTGCGAATCGAGCAGCGCGATGTCGATCTGCTGTCCCCTGCCGGAACGGTGGCGCTCCTGCAGCGCGGCCAGAATCGCGATCGTGCAATACAAGCCGGTTGCGATGTCGGCAATCGCCACGCCCACTTTCATCGGACCGGACTCCTCGCTGCCGGTGATGCTCATCATGCCGCCCATCGCTTGCACGACGTAGTCGTAACCGGGCAAGTCCTTGTAGGGACCGGATTGTCCGAAACCGCTGATCGAGCAGTAGATCAACCGCGGGTTGAGCGCGTGCAGATCGTCGTAGCCGAGACCCCATTTTTCCATCGTGCCGGTCCTGAAGTTTTGGATCAGTACATCGGCCGACTTCACCATCGTCCGCAGGATGTCCCTCGCTTCCGCTTCCTTCAAATTCAGCGTCATCGCCCGCTTGTTGCGGTTGGCGGTCAAATAGTACGCGCTCTGATCCCCCGCAAACGGCGGCCCCCAGCCGCGCGTCTCGTCGCTCCCGCCCGGTGCTTCAATCTTGATCACATCCGCCCCCAGGTCACCCAGGATCATCGTGCAGTAAGGCCCCGCCAGCACCCGCGTCAAATCGATCACCTTCAACCCGTCCAGCGCCCCCATGGTTCACCTCCCAAATCGTGGTGCAGCGAAATTTTGTGCAGCTGCCTCCGAAAAAAACAAGAGCCAGCCAACCGCAAACAAAGCTTGCAGCCCGACTGGCTTGTCATCCGCGTACTGGCTCCCCGGCAAGGAAGTCCGGCGGATGCAACAGTTCGTTTTTTCTATTTTCATCATATTCTGCCCAGTGCGGTTTGTAAAGACCAATCGCCGACTTTCGCGCTCAGACAACCCCTTGTTTTTCCCATTCCTCGAGCTGCGCATCCGTTGCGCCAAGCAGCCCCTGCAAAATCTCGCGGTTGTGCTGCCCGAGCGCAGGTGCCGGGGCATCCGTCCCGCCGCCGTCCCCAAACAGGGCACCTATCCCCATCCCGGTCGCCATCATCCCTGTGCCCGTCTCACCGCCCCGCCCACTCCTCTTTTCCCGAACATGTGGATGATCCATCATCTCGCCCGTTTCCAGCACTGGCGTCAAGCAACAGTCCGCCTGCCGCCCCAAGGCGGTCCATTCGTACCGTGTACGGCTGCGGAACAGCGCCTGCAGTTCCGGAAAAATCGGATTCGCTTCGACCGCCGGACTGAACTGTGCAGAGATCCATTCCTCCCGTCCGACAGCCCGGCAGAAATTCGTCCAAAATTTGCTTTCCAGCGCTCCCAGAGTGACAAACCTGCAATCGGCCGTTTCGTAGATGTGATAGCAAACGAACCCGCCGCCCAGGACGGGGACCCCTTGCCCGATTCCCAACACCTGTTGATACAGCATATGGGTGTTCATTAGTTGGATCAGCGCATCGGTCATCGAAATATCCAGATAGTTGCCTTCCGATGTAAAAGAACGTTTCACCAATGCGGCCAAAATCGCCTCCGCAGCCGCCATCCCGCCAATCAAATCGGCGAATTGGACGGTCGGTTGAACCGGTCTCCCGTCCCGGTCTTTCAACTGCGAGAGTACGCCGCTCAGCGCCAGATAGTTCAGGTCGTGCCCGGCGAGATCGCGCAAGGGACCTGTCTGGCCGAATCCCGTGAGGGAGCAGTAGATGATGTCCGGCCGCACCCGCCTGATCTGTTCATACCCGATGCCCAGCGCGTCCGCCACCCCGGGGCGGTACCCTTCGATCACCACATCCGCCTGGCACGCCAACTGAAAGGCGAGCTGCCGTCCTTCCGGCCGCTTGAGGTTGATCGTGACGCTTTTTTTGTTCCGGTTGTTGGCCAGAAAAATCAAACCGGTGCCATCCCGCCGCTCCGCCAAATACCGGGCCGGATCGCCCCCGTCCGGGGGTTCCACCTTGATCACTTCCGCTCCCATGCCGGCCAGCCGCCAGGTGGCGTACGGCCCCGGCAGATAGCGGGAAAAATCGACGATGCGGATTCCTTGCAGCGGCTTCTTGTGACGTGTTCCACTGTGCCCGGCCACCTCGTTTCCCCCCATCCGTTATTCCGCACGGCTGTCCAGCTTTCCATCGGCTTCCAACCAGCCCGGCGAAACCGATCAGGTGTAAAATCCTCCGTTGACATTCAGCACCTGACCGTTCACATAATTGGACAGCGGGGAAGCCAGATAGAAAATCGCTGCCGCCGCTTCCTCCGGAGTGCCGGCCCGGCGTTGCGGAATCGACTGTTCAAACATCTGGCGGACTTTTTCCGGGATGCCGATCGCCACCCCCTGCACCGTTTCCCCTTTTTCCTTCGATTGGGTCAGGCGGGTGTCGATTAAACCGAACGCGACGGCGTTGCAATTGATGTTGAACGACCCCCATTCGCGGGCAATCGTCTTCGTCAAGCCGATCACCCCGGCTTTCGCCGACGCATAGTTCGCCTGTCCGACATTGCCCATGATGCCGGCTACTGACGACACATTGACGATCTTTCGATACACCGTCTGCCCTTGTTCCATCTCCGTTTTGGCCGCATCCCGCATGTAGGGGGCCGCTTCCCGGATCAACCGGAACGGGGCGATCAGATGGACGTCGAGCATCGCCTGAAACTGTTCGTCCGTCATTTTGTGAATCAGGCTGTCCCACGTGTAACCCGCGTTGTTGACCAGAATATCCAGGCGGCCGAACGCCTGGATCGTTTGCTGCATCACCCGTTTCGGAAAATCCGGATCGGTCACGCTGCCGACCACACTGATCGCCTGACCCCCTTTTTCCTTAATTGCCGCCACCGCTTCCGCCGCCGGCGCTTCATCCAGGTCGTTGATCACCACTGCCGCCCCGTGCTCCGCCAACATATCGGCCGCCGCCCGGCCGACTCCGCGTCCCGAGCCGGTGACAATCGCCACTTTTCCCTGCAGCATGCTCATTCCGCCCGCTCCCTCCATGCCACCTCAAATTCGCCTTTCAGCTTCGTTTCCCCGTCCTGGTTGCTTGCCGCCACATTGCAGAGCAGCCGAGGCTCCCCGCCCACCGTGATCCGTTCCACCACTTTGCCGCTGACGACAATCTGTTCCCCGGGACGGGTCATCGCCGCAAACCGCACCTTGAAGCGCCGCAGATCCTTGCGCGGAAACCAGGTGCAGATCGCTTGCCCGGCAAATCCCATAATCAGCATGCCGTGTGCAATCACATCGCCCAGTCCCGCCTGCTGCGCCACCGACACCACCGTGTGAATCGGATTGAAGTCGCCCGACGCACCGGCGTAACGCACCAACTGTGTGTGAGTGACCGGCTGTTTGACGATCGCTGGCAGTTCATCACCTGCTGCCCAACGTTTGATCGGTTCCACCCGATTCCCCTCCTTGGTCGTTTGTCTTCTGCCACCGGAAACGATGCCCGGCAGCGGTCCTTCATCCGGGTTCGTCCTGAACGAGAAACGCCCATCAGGAACTGTTCCTCAGCGGACAACGGTCCGTCAAAACCGTTCCACAATCTTCGAACGGCCGATCAGGACCGTTTCCCCGCGCTGGTTTTGATAGCGGGTCTCCAGCGTCAGCAGATTCATCCCGCCGCTCGCCCCTTGTTTCACTTGAGCATCCACCACCTCGGTTCGGGCGGTGATCTCATCACCCGGATGGATGTCCGCCAGGTATTCGTACTCCTGCTCGCCGTGCAGCACTTTTAGCAGATTCAACTGCAGCTGCTCCACCAACTGAAAAAAATCGGGTCCGCCCCACATGTCGATCACGGTTGCAAACGTAGGAGGAACCGGGATGTCCGGAAACCCCGCCGAAACCGCCTGTTCACGATCCGTGTAGATCGGATTGTCGTCGCCGATCGCCAGCGCAAACTCGCGGATTTTTCCCCGTTCAACCACAAACGTGTACGGCCCGAACTGGCGGCCGATCCATTTTGTGATGTCTTTTTGCATGCTCCCCTCTCCCGCAAAAACTTTTGTCCAATCCTACAACCCCAGATTTTTCGCGATGATCAGCTTCATGATCTCATTGCTGCCCGCGTAGATCGCAGCCACCGGTGTATCGCGGTAGCGGCGGGCGATCGGATATTCCTCCATGTAGCCGTAGCCGCCGTGCAGCTGCAAGCATTGGGCGGCCACCCGTTTCGCCATCTCGGTCGTCCACCATTTCGCCATCGATACTTTGGTGACAATGTCTTTGCCCGCGATATGGTCGGCGATCAGCTGGTCGACAAACGCCCGGCCGACTTCGATTTCGGTCGCCATCTCGGCGATCTTGAACTGCGTATGCTGAAACTTGCTGATCGGCTGCCCGAATGCTTCCCGCGTTTTCACATAGTCGATCGTCATCCTCAGCATCTCTTCCGCATTGACCACTGCACCGATCGCCACGACCAGCCGCTCCTGCTGCAATTTTTCCATCAGATACAGGAACCCTTTGCCTTCCTGCCCCAACAGGTTATCAACCGGAACCCGGCAATCCTCAAAAATCAGCTCGGCCGTGTCCTGGCTGTACAGCCCGATTTTGTCCAGTTTTCGCCCGCGCGAAAACCCCGGCGTGCCGCGCTCGACAAACAGCAGGCTGATCCCTTTATGCGGCGGCACCGCTTGCGGATCGGTCTTGCAGGCGACCAGCACCAAATCCGCTTGAATGCCGTTGGTGATGAACGTTTTTTGTCCGTTCAATATATAGTGATCCCCGTCGCGGATGGCGGTCGTCCGGATGTTCGCCAGGTCGGAACCGGTCCCCGGCTCGGTCATCGCAATCGCCGTGATCAGATCCCCGCTTGCGCACCCCGGCAGCCAGCGCCGCTTCTGCTCTTCCGTGCCGTAGGCGGTGATGTACGGGACCACGATCTCATTGTGCAAACTGATCCCTGTCAAGCCGGTACCGATCCGTTCCAACTCCTCGATGATCACCACCGAATAGGCCCAGTCCGCCCCTGCCGCGCCGTATTTTTCGTCGACCGCCGGACACAGATACCCCTGCGCAGCCAGCTTCTTCCAGAAGGAGCGGGGCACCATCCGTTCCTTCTCCCATTGATCAAAATAGGGAATCGCCTCTTTTTCCAGGAACTTGCGCAACGTGTTGCGAAACATCCGGTGTTCCTCGCGCAGATACAAGTGGCTCATCGAAACACCCCCATAATCATCCCCATCATCAATCCCCATCAAAGTGACGTAAAGCTTCCGTTTATCCCAGCTCTTTCCCGACGATCGACACAAACGACACGCACTGCCAGGGAAAGCCGCCCAGGTTATGGGTCAGCCCGATTTTTGGATTGGGAAGCTGTCGTTTTCCCGCCCTTCCCTGGAACTGCAGATACATCTCATACAGCATTCGCAGGCCGCTGGCGCCGATCGGATGGCCGAACGATTTCAGTCCGCCGTCCGGGTTGACCGGCAGTTCCCCTTCCAGGTCAAACACGCCGTTCAGCACGTCTTTCCACGCCTGCCCGCGTTCGCTGAACCCGAGATCTTCGTAAATCACCAACTCGGTCGGCGTAAAGCAGTCGTGCACCTCCGCCATGTCGATCTGCCTTCGCGGGTCGGTGATCCCCGCCTGCCGGTAGGCGTCTTGCGCCGCCCGCACATTCTCCCGGATCGACGTGAAATCAAAATCCTGCCGCAGCCGCCCGTCCCCCGGCCCGGCCGCGATCGCCAGCGCCTTTACATACATCGGATCGCTCCGGAACCTGCGGGCATCCTCCGTCCGCACGATGATCGCGGCGGCCGCCCCGTCCGCCACCCCGGAGCAATCCATGATACCAAGCGGTGCGGCCACCATCGGCGATTGCAAAATCGAATCGAGCGGCACCTCACTGCGAAACTGCGCCTTCGGGTTGAGCGAGCCGTTGCGATGGTTCTTCCAGGCGATCCGGGCCAATACTTCTTTCCCTTGCTTCGGATCCAATCCGTACTTCGCAAAATAAGCGGGCGCCAAAAACGAAAACGCGGCGGGCGCGGTAATCGCAGGCGCAGTGCCATCATTCGGAGGTTCGGGAATCGCCAGTCCGCTGTAACCGGAATCCTTCAGCTTCTCGACGCCGATCGCCAGCGCCATGTCATAAGCGCCGGACGCCACTGCATAGCAAGCGTTGCGAAACGCCTCCGAGCCAGTGGCACACATATTTTCCACCCGCGTCACCGGCAAATACTGCGTTTTCAGTGGCCCGGACAGCGTCAAGCCCGACAGGCCGGACGTGAATGTCCCCAACCAGCAGGCGTCGATATCGGCCGGTTCCACGCCGGCATCGGCAAACGCTTCGTAGGCCGCTTCCACCAGCAAATCCTCGGCGCTTTTCTCCCAGTGCTCGGCAAACCTCGTGCACCCCATGCCGATCACCGCCACCCGGTCGGCTATCCCTTTTTTGCTCATTGCGCTCCCCCCTCCCGTTTCGGTTTCGCTTTCCAGAAGTAGTTGTGAATGCCGCCCGCTTCATACAAGCGGCGGAACGTCATCTCCAGTTCCATGCCGATCCGCATTTCGGCGGGATCGCAATCGGTCACTTCGCAGATCATCCGCCCACCGCCGGCAAAATCAACCACCGCCACCACCGTCGGCGGCGCCGGGCTGGCCGCCAGGTGGTCGATCGTGTACGTGGCTACTTTCGCCGTCCTGCCGTAGAATCGGTAGTCTTCCATCCGGTCTTTCGCCTGGCACTGCACGCACACCCGCTGTTTGGGAAACTGCGGCGTGCCGCATTCCAGACATTTCGATCCGTACAACGCAAGATTCTGCTGATAATTGCGGTGCATCGCCGTAACGGATGGGCGTGGCGTTTCCGGCCGGCGAGCCGGCTCGGTCGGAAGAATCCCTCTCCACTTTAAGTAGTCCGCATAGCGCAGCCGGTCGCTTTTCACCGGCAGATGCCCGCGAATCCCCCGCCGTTGCGGCAGTCGCCGGATCGCCTCCGTCACCTCGAAGATGATCGCGTCGCTGCCCTCCCCGAAGCTAACATACAGGATGCGGTCGCCGGGACTAGCCTGTTCCAAAACGGCCGCCAGCATCATCGGCGCATGCGCCGTACCGGTCATCCCCACCGTATCCAGCAGCAGATCCTGCACCTGTTCCCGCTGGAAGCCAAGGCTTGCAGCCGCCGCCAACTGCGCCCGGGGAGCAGGCCCCGCGATCACCACCTTGGAAAAATCGGCCGGCTGCAATCCGCTTTTCGCCAGCACCCCGCGCACGCTCGCGGCCACCGTCTGGACGTACACCGTGTGCACAAAACGCTCTTCCCAGCTCTGCACAAACCGGTCTCCCCGATTGCGCCAGACCCCGATCTGCTCCTCCGTATGGCTGTACACCGCAAGCACGCGGGCGACCACGTCGTCCCCCCGGCCGATGAGCAAGGCGGCCCCGCCATCGCCAAACAGCTGCTCATTCGTTCCCTGCGGAGCGCCCAACCGGCAATCGGCAGCCGCCGCCAGCACCGGTTCCCCGCCTGCCTGTACCGCATCGAACGCCGCGAGCAGCGCGGCGGAAGATCCTCGCAACGAGCCGGTCACATCGGCTACCCGGGTGCTCTTTTTCAGATCCAGTGCGGCCGCGATCGTGCTCGCCGCCTGTTTTTCCTCATAAGGCACGGTCGTTGACGCAAAGAACAGAGCGCCAATGCCACTGGCATCGATCCCCTGCAAACAGTCCAATCCGGCGCTGACAGCGATTGACACGCTGTCCTCGTCAAAATTGGCCACCGCCTTCTCGCCACCCATCGCCCGCTCCCCGAACGCATCCGCAATCTTTTTCCGGTCCAACCGGTAATAAGGAATATACGCACCATACGAAACAATCCCGACCATCTTCCCCCCGCCCTTCTGCAACACCTAGTAAACCAAACGGTCGTTTGACGCTTTTCTTTATTCTACTACAGAACTAGTCAAAATAGAATGATTAAATGAGTATTCATTCATTTTCGATCGCCGATATTTGTTTTCCTCTGAATCAGTATTCAGTAATCGTATTGTTGGAAATTAGATAGATTGCTATGATAAAAGTGCGTCTTTTTCGAAAATAAGCTGCGGTGCAATGCCGTTCCAGCGAAGGAGAGAGCCACCATGAGAAATCGAGTTTGTCAACTGTTGGGCATCCAATATCCAATCTTACAGGGCGGATTGGCGTATGTGGGAAACGGGGCGCTCGCCGCGGCCGTTTCCAACGGAGGCGGCTTTGGCCAGGTGGGAACCGCCGGACGCACGCCGGACAATTTTAAAGAGCAGGTGCGGATCGCCGCCGAATTGACTGACAAGCCGTTCGGGGCCAACCTGCCGATCAGCGAGCACTCGGACAACACCCCCTACATCGAAGCGATCCTCGAAATGAAAGACAAACTGACCGCCGTCAGCCTGTCGGCCGGGAACCCGAAACCGCTGATCCCACTGTTTAAAGAAGTGGGTTTGAAAGTCATGGTGATGACCGCATCTGTCAAACACTCGTTAAAAGCGGAGGAATTGGGCGCCGATCTGGTGATCTGCGAGGGATTCGAAGCGGGTGGACACGACAGCCCGTTGGAAATGACGTTGTTCGCGTTGCTGCCGCAAGTCACCCGGGCAGTCAAAATCCCCGTCGTCGCAGCAGGCGGCATCGCCAACGGCCAGGGGGTGGCCGCAGCTTTCGCCCTCGGCGCTGAAGGCGTGCAGTTGGGCACACGTTTTGTCGCCACCAAAGAATGTGAAGCGCACGAAAATTACAAAAATCTGTTGGTGCAAGCGGAGGATCACGCGACGGTGGTGCTGGAGCGAAGCATTGGCCGCACGCTGCGCGTGTTGAAATCACCGTTTGCCGAAAAAATCCTCGAATTCGAAAAAACGAATCCGACCGTCGAGCAGCTTCTTCCCTACATCCGCGGGGTCAACAATCGGGTGGCGGCGATCGAGGGCCGGGTTGACGAAGGCTGGATGAACTGCGGGCAGGCGGTCGGACTGATCGACTCGATCGAAAGTGCCACCGACGTGGTCCGCAATCTCGCCCGGGAAGCAGGCGAAGTAATCGGGTCGCTGCAAAGCGTCCGGACGATTTTTGGCAAATAAAAAATCGGGAGGATGACCGGAAATCCTCATCCGGGTGACAAGCCCGCATGTCCCTCCTTTCTTCCCCCAGAATCTGTAAAATGCAACAGTCAACCGTTTGCGACAGCCTCTGCGTTTCCACGTGCTAGACTTTATGTCTAGCATTTTTTGATTTTTTATTGTTTTTAGGTTTAGATCCTCTCAAATCGGTCCATTCTAGTTGATGGCAATACCAATTTTGGGAGGAGAATCTGTATGAAAAAATGGGCTTCGATTTGCATGCTGGGAATTTTGTTGGCCGTCAGCTTGTTGCTGCAGCCGTTTGCCGCAGTAAGCCTGGCGAAGGAACAATGTGACTGCGAGAACGAATCATTGACAGTTGCCGATTCCAGCCAAAAGCCGGCAGGCGATCTGCTGGCATCCCGCTCCGGTGTGGCAAATTCCAATGACCAGTTTGTCACATATTCAGTGAAACAGGGTGATACACTGTATCAACTGGCGCAACAATTCAGCACCGATATCCAAACGCTGATCGCGCTGAACAACGTAACCGACCCTAGATTTTTGCAAGTCGGGCAAACGTTGACCATTCCGAAACATTTGTCACAACAGGAAATTCCAGCCGTTACCGGCATCGATAAAATCCTGACGGTCACCCTGACCGCCTACACGTCCGGTCCGGAATCGACAGGCAAATATCCGGGACATCCGGCATACGGGATCACATCCACCGGCAAGCGCGCCACGGAAGGCCGCACGATCGCCGTCGACCCGCGGATCATCCCCTACGGCAGCAAAGTGTATATCGAGGGGGTAGGCATTCGCACGGCCGAAGATACGGGCGGGGCCATTAAAGGCAATCGGATCGATGTGTATATGGAAGACGTGGGACAAGCCATCCGGTTTGGCGTCAAGAAAAACGTGCGGGTATACGTGTTGTCGTCACCGAATTCCTAGGACAGGCCGGCCAACATGTTTATCCTACTACTTTTTGGACAAAATGATAAATACGCCTACTGCTCATATAGTAATATACGCACTCTCAGACAGACCGAAAGGAGCAATACAGAATGATAACGATTGAACGAGTGATCCGTTCGGAACAAAAAGGACGAATTATCTATCAAGGCAATCTGATGTCGCAGCATGCAGATGCCCTGTCGACCATCCCGCTGTACAACCATCCGGACGGAACAGGCTACCAACGTCCTTTCGACAGCGCCCGCGCCTTGTCGTATGCAAAGTATCTGGAGCAGGACGATGCCTGCCTGACGCCCATCATCCTGAACGCCGACGGAAAATGGACGTTTGAGCCATACGACCCGAATTTTCCCGATTTCGGCCGGCTGACCTGCCAGGGGCCAGCCCGTGTGATCGACGGTCAACACCGGCTGGGCGGGATCGACAAATACCACCGGCAGTTGCTGAACGAAGAACCGCTGCCTGTGCCGTTTCTCGCTTTTCATGTGCTGTATCCGGAAGAGGAAGTGTCGATTTTTGATACGATCAACACCAACCAGGTTGGTCTGACAAAATCCCTTCTCGTCTACCTGAAACGGGACAAAGAGGAATATGCGCGAATTGCGATCGACCTGGCGGAGCGCACCGATTCGCCGTTCTATAATCTGGTTGTGGTGGTGACAAAGAAAACGACGGAGCGACCGTTTACGCTCGATCATCTGAAACGGGCCTGCGAACTGATGATCCAAGGCAGCCCGCTGGAAGAACTCGGTTTGGAGCAGAAACGGCTTGCCGTGATGGTTTACTTCCGGGAGATCAGCCGCGTGTTTGAAGAGGCGTGGAATTCGAAAACCGCCTTCAAGCTGCGCAGCGTGATGGGGTTGATGAGCTGCGCCACCGTCGGCCGCAACATTTTGGAAGCGGCTTGGCAGCCAGACAAAGGATGGATCGACGAAGGCGAAGTCAAACGGCTTGTTTGGAAAATGCACTCGTTTGACTGGTCCCGTACCGGCCAAATCCGTTACGCCTCCGGGATCCCCGGCCAGCGATACGTATCTCAAGTGCTCAACTACATGGTGTTTGGCGTTCCGGTCAAAGCGAGCAAACCGGTTCCCACTCCGAAATTCAAGATGGAGGAACAGGTCGGCTAACCCGGTTTGATGTGGGCGGCGTCGGAATTCAACTCGGAGCTGCGCGTCACTTGAATGGGATATCTATCATGTCTCCCGCCAACATGCCATGCATGCCAAATCGTGCGGCCGCCTCGTCGCCTGCCCGTCCGTGCAGGTACACGCCCAGGCAGGCGGCCTGCTCCGCATCCAATCCTTGTGCCAGCAAGCCGGTGATGATTCCGGTCAGAACGTCTCCCGTTCCGCCGGTAGCCATGCCGGGATTGCCGGTTGTGTTGATGTAAGCCGCTCCCTCGGGAGTGGCTACTACCGTTTGCGCCCCTTTCAGCACGAGTGCGACACCGTGCCGCATGGCAAACCGGCGGGCCACCCCGATTCGGTCCGCTTGCACTTCCCACACCGATCCGTTTACCAGCCGGGCCATTTCTCCGGGATGCGGTGTCATCACGGTCGGCGCTTGCCGGCGGGGCCATTTTTCCAATACGCCGGCGATCATGTTTAATGCGTCCGCATCGAGCACGAGCGGACATGCGACGCCTTCCCATAAGACCTGCATCCACCGCTCGCCGCCCACGAACCGGTCCAGTCCCGGCCCGATCGCGACCGCATCTTTGCCGCTTGCCAACGCCAACAGATCCTGCGGTGATGTAGCTGTCCAGTCACCGCGCCCCTCATCCGGCACACCGACCAGCATCACTTCCGGTACATGTCCGAGCAGCGGGTCGACCAGCCTGTCAGGCACCGCCCATGTGACCAGTCCGCACCCGGCCCGCAGCGCCGCTTTCGCGCACAGGATTCCCGCCCCGCTCATGCGGCGCGATCCGGCGGCGATCAGCACATGACCGTACGTCCCTTTATGCGTGTCTGCTTCCCGCGGAAGCGATGGATCTACCGCCAGCCGCTGCCGCAAGGTCCGGTCATTCAGCAAAAAGGTTTGCACCCCGTGCCTGTCCGCCAATGATTCAGGAATCCCAATCGCCGCAACCGTTACATCCCCTGCCGCCGTTTTTCCCGGATATTGAACAAGCCCGCGTTTGAGAAACGCCAGTGTGATCGTCCGAACCGCTCGGATGCACGGATCGTACACCGCACCCGTATCGGCATCGAGCCCGCTCGGAATATCAATCGCAAAAATCGGCAAGCCGCTGGCGTTCGCTTCCCGAATCAAAGCGGCATACGGTTCGCGCGGCGCACCCTTGGCACCCGTTCCCAGCAATCCGTCTACCACTCCGTCGAATCCCCGCCAGTCGATCGCATCGGGTTTGAAAACACACGACGCAATCCCCATCTTTTCCGCAATCGTCCGCTGAATCGCCGCGTCGCCCGCGAGCCGTTCCGGCGGTTCCGCGTAAACGATCTGCACACGGTGCCCCCACTCGGCCAAGTGCCGGGCGGCCACGATCGCATCGCCCCCATTGTTTCCTTTTCCAGCGAGCAGCAGCCATGCCTTTTTTTCTCCGTAAAAATAATCATGCACCTGGCGAGCCACTTCCCGCCCCGCATTTTCCATCAATACCAGCGACGGGATGCCGACCGCCTCGATCGCATACCGGTCCAACGCCCGCATTTCCCCGGATGTTACGACATACATGGAAGTTCCTCCTTGACCGACTGTTGCTTTATTGAAATTCCGCCAGCAGTTGATTGCAGTTCAGGATGGTGCACAGCGTCGAATTCAACGTTGCAGGATCGGTGCTGAAATCGCCGTGCTCCCTGGCGCGGCTGACAAGCTCGAGCAGACCGGACGGCGCCGGAAAATACACCGGCCGGCTTTCCCGATCGGCCAGCACCCATGCTCCTTTCCCCTTCGCAAGAATGCTTTGCAGCGATGGGTTCGTCCTTGCATATATCTCCATCCCGAAAATCGGCTTGTCTCCCTGCTGTGCCTCCAACCCCCGGCTGATCAGGTACAGGATCGATTTGCTGTAAAAAGGCACCGACGGATCGGTCCGTTCCAGTTCGTCACTCAACGTGTAAAGGAAAAATCGCTTCAGGAGCAGCCGATCGATCGCACGGGCAAACGCATTTTCAAACTGATCGACTGTGCAGGTGGGCGCATACAAACTACAGGTAATGATTTTCAGATACGGATACACTTCCGCTTTCCCGTCTAACAGTTGCTTCAACAAAGTGTACAGCAAGATCGATCCGGCGCTGTGGCCAACCAGATGCACTTCCGCCTGCAGCCGCTCTTTCTGCAGCGCTTTTGCCAGCAACAGCAAAAACCGCCAGCCGCCGCCTTGGCTGGCAAACACCTGTTCCGCCCGGTGTTTCATCGCGTTCCACGGTTCCGGAAACAGCTTCGCCGCTTCCTCGATCACTTCATCCACCGCCGTGTCAACGCCCGACATTTCATAGACACGCTCATGCACCGTTTCCCGCAAATGATCTTCCAGCACCTCCAAAAAAGAGGACTGCCAGATAAAAAACACCGGATAGATACGGTTTCCCAGAAACGTCTGGTAACGGCTCTCAATCGCCGCTCCCGCCTCCGCTTCCGTAACCAGCCCCCCGTGGCAATAAAACATCAGCCGGCGGGGACCCGGTTGTTCCTTGAAAAATTCGACGATATGCCGGATCATTCGCTTCAGTTGGGCGTCCGAACTTTGAAAAATGCCGCTCTGGGAAAGCTGCCCGTCCGCTTCCGTATTGACTATGTAGTTCAACAAACGTTCAGGATTCGATACGGCTGGTTTGTTTCTCCACTTCCAAAACCAACTCATCGGCATCCCTCCCACATTCATTGTATTCGCCAGACGAGCAGAAATACGCAGGTCGCAGACGAAACTGCAGAACAAAAGTCGGGACATAGGGATTCGCAGTGAAAAGACAGATTGCTCAACTGATGCTTGCTGAATAGATCACAATGCTGTATGCGTTGCCAAACTGCGGATCCCGCGGATGATCAGTCCCCGGCGGAACAAGCGGAGGGTACGTGCAGGGGATCCATCAATCAAGCTTTCGATTTCCGTTTTAAACTGAAAATATCTCGGTCATGCTCCCTCACCTTTTCCGTCACATAATCGATCTTTTCTTCCAGTTGATCAAATCGCTGTGCAACCTCCTGTTTGAATTCCCTCAACTCGGTGCGAAGCTCGTTTACTTCAGTACGAAGCTCGTTTACTTCAGTACGAAGCTCGTTTACTTCAGTACGAAGCTCGTTTACTTCAGTACGAAGCTCGTTTACTTCGGTCCGCAGCCCGCTCACTTCTCCGTGCAGCCCTTTGATTTCGGCGCCCTGGATTTCCAAACGTTCCAAAATGGCCGTCAGCAACTTTTTCGTTTCATCCATTTCGATCATCCTTCCCTGTTTCTATTTTCAAGTATACCATCAAACTACAATTTCCGAGTGAGATTGATTGGCTCACACCGCCACGTTTTGCCGAGGGCTCTCCACCCGCAGCTTCTGTTGCGTGATGGACACCAGCATCACCAGAAAACCGGCAAAAATCACTATCGACAGCACCAGCAAATAGTGCGCGAGCCCGATCAGATCCAGCATCGCTCCCGTCAGCAGCAGCGCCAGTTGAAACATGGTCCGGTTCCACATCGCCTGCAAAGCAAAATAGCGGCCTCGTATGTCTTCCGGCACGAGCAATTGCGGAATCACCGCTTGCATCGGCGACCACGCGCCCAGCATCAGGCCGAACAGCCCGAACCCGGCCATCACTTCCCATTGCTGATCGGCAAAATGCATCAAAAAGATGCTCGCCGCCACTCCCGCCAGCAAAAACACGCTGCGCCGCAGCAAATCGCCGCCGGAGAACCATTTGCGAACGGCAAACCCGCCGATCAGGACAAAAATCCCCTCGATCGTGTACAGCCAGCCTTTCAGCGCCGGGTCATTCTGTGTTTCGCTGAATTTCAAAATCAGCAGATTAAATCCTCCCAGGAACAAAAATACCAACGTGCCTGCGGCGATCACAAACAGCAGCGGCGGGGTGGCCCGCAGCAACGGGAACACCTCGAAAAACGAAATTTTCTGCTTCGCCTGGTTGAAGGAATTGGCAGGTTGCTCCTCAAAACGCA
Source organism: Effusibacillus pohliae DSM 22757 (assembly GCF_000376225.1). NCBI lineage: Bacteria > Bacillati > Bacillota > Bacilli > Caryophanales > Alicyclobacillaceae > Effusibacillus > Effusibacillus pohliae. The sequence continues at coordinate 4,678 of NZ_AQXL01000133.1, read as the reverse complement.
GCAAATAACGAAACGCCGTCATCACACAGTAAAATAGAAATACGGCGATATACATTCCATATAACGGCAATACGGTTAACAGCAGACCGGCCACCGCTGTCGCACCAATCCTCGTCATCGTCACCAGGTTGGAATACGCCGCATTCGCCCGCACCAGGTGTTCCTTTCGTACCACCATCGGAATTACGCTCTGCAGGGTCGGTATATAAAGCGAGTTGCCCACGTTGGCGATCAACAATCCGGCCACCATCAACGGCACCGACTGTAAATACATCGCAGTCATCATCATCACGGCGGAAGCGAGCTGCAGCAAACTACTGACCATCAGCACCCGTTTCTTCGCATGCCGGTCGATGACCACCCCCGCCTTCGGGCTGATCAGAATCCCCAGCACCGGACCGGCGACCAAGATCAACGAGCGGACAAAATCGGACGGAACTGTCATCTGCAAGAACTGCAGGTTGGCCAGGATTCCGAACCACAATCCGGAATTTGACAACGTGTCTGCCGTCAGAATGATGGCAAAATTCCGCCATCCAATCAACCTGTACAACCCAACCATAATGTTCCTCCCTAGAAAAACAATTGTCTCATCGATGCAAATAAGCTGATATTACATATAGATTTTATACCAACCATAAATATTACTGCTTTCCATCGTTTATAAGCTAAAAAATGTTCCACATTTGTCCGTGTTTTCTCCAGCAAAAAGCATCAGCAAAATGTTCCGCGGAAGACCTGGAATTCAGCGAACAGATTAATCTGGCATGGATCAGACAGGAGAGCTTGTCAGATCGCGTGGCCATCGTGAAAAAAGGGGACGCACCCTGTCCGGGGCTCCCCTGTTTGCTGCTTCGCCTTATTTTTCCGGAACGACCGGCAACAGGATGGTGGACGGATATTCAGGACCGTGCCAAATCTGGACCATCCCGCCAGCCTGGTTGGCAAGCTGCGGCAGCGGCGACAGCGCATGCGGGAAATCGCTTGGTCCAATTGCAACCCGCAGGCGATGGCCGGCCGGAATCACCGCATTGGTGGGGAAAATCTCCACATTGAGTGGCATGATCTCCCCCGGCGTCACCGGTAGTACAGACTCCCTGGTAAACGGATGCCAGGGCTGCAGGATTTCGCCGTCGACCACCCGGCTTTTCGCCAGATCGAGAGCCCGGAACGAGGTGGCAAGCCAACCGGCTGTCAGTTCGGTGGACGCCCCGTCGGGTGCCACATCGGTGACCCGGACGGACAGTACGGCATCCTTGGCGGTCGTCGAGACATACACCTCAGCGGCAATCGGACCGGACAGCTTCAGGTCCCGCTTCAGCGGCGCGGTAGTGTAGGTCAATTCGGTCAACTCCGTCAAGCGGTTGTCCTTCGTGCAGGGTACGGCCCCGAGCAAGCCGGCTGTCCACTGGTTTGCGCTGCCGGAACAGATTCCGTTCACTGGTTGCTGCAGCATCCGCTCTGACGGCTCCAGCGTCGCCGCTTGCTCGCTGGAAAGCTGGCCGTTAGCGTGCAGATACATTTTTTGGATGTTGATGCGCGGGTGGGGCCAGTCGGGCTGCACCTCAAAATGCCCCTTCCCCAACACGTACTGCGTGACAGCAGGGATTCGGTCAACGCGCGTCTGGATGCCTTTCAGATAGAAGTCAAACCAGCGCAGCGCGAGCTGGTTGAGCGTTGGCACTCCGTCGGCCGGCAATCCGCTGCCGAAGTCCCCGTGCGTCCAATTGCCGATCAGCAGTTTGGCGTTCACCCTCTTTTTCAACTGTTCGTACAACAGCGGCTCCCCGCGTTGGAAAATATCGTGCAACCCGCCAACTACAAAAGCGGGAACCTGCACCCGATCGACAACGCGAATCGGTGATCGAAGCTTGTTGCCCGGCCCGTCATACGCCATTTCGCCGCCTGTCAGGACTGACGTCAAAGAACTCGTCTGGAAGTTGCCGATCTGGGAGGCATGCCCCGACAGAGTGGTCGCGCCCCGCACCGGATCGGCAAGGGTATAGGTCGGCGGCAGCAAACTGGTACCGGTCACCAGACCCAGCCACAGCGGTATGAACCCGGTGTTCACCAACCCACCTGACATCAGAATGTCACGGTACGAATCGGCCATTGGAACGATCGGAAAAATGGCTTTCAGGCCGGGCGGTTGTTGGGCGGCGGTGAAAATCTGGTTGATCGCCATATAGGACGCCCCCCACAACCCGACCTTGCCGTCACTCCACGGTTGACGGGCCGCCCATTCAACCAGTTCGTACCCGTCCCGCTGTTCGGCCTCACCGAACGATTCCCATACCCCTTGCGAACCGCCCGTTCCCCTGACATCCACCACCACATGCGCGTAGCCTCGCTCCACCAGAAAGGTGTTGGCTGCGCCGAGCGGCGAATTTTTGTTGTACGGAGTTTGCGTCAGGATCACCGGGAATGTGCCCGGTGCGTTGGGACGGTACACATTGGCTGCCAGGATCACCCCATCCCGCATCGGAATCTTGACATCCGTCTCCGTCAGAACGGCATATTGGGCGGGTCGGTCATACGCTTCCCATGCTCCGGCTGCGACAGCGGTTGCCGCCGGTATGCCGGTACCGGCCAGTTCCGCCTGTGCGGTCTGCCCCGGTCCCAGCAGGGCCGCGACACCGGTCAAAACGGAAAGAACTGCCCCCCATTTTCCCATCTTTCGGCGGTTCATTCGTACATCTCCTCCTATCCATCAGCAAATCCCGATTTTAAATATTTACTTTTCTGAAATTTCAACCGCCACATACAGGATTCGCAGGCGGTCGGCAGAATGTGGGGGTGGTGAAGGAAACAGTCCCAAAAAAAGAACGCGTCACTATCGGGAAATGGGAGGACGGGACGTTGGTAGTGAGGGAACCATTCAAAAAAAGACCAGTCGGCCCTTTGCGGAGGCCGACTGCCATCAAATACCACTGGTCGACTGGCGCGCACTTCACTTTTTGTACCCCTGCGGATGATGTTTGTGCCAGTTCCAGGCGCTTTCGATGATTTGCTGCAGGCTGTTGTATTTCGGCTGCCAGCCCAACTCTTGTTTCGCTTTTTCGGAGGAAGCGATCAAGACGGCTGGGTCGCCTGCCCGGCGCGGACCGATGCGGGCCGGAATCGGATGCCCCGTGACCTCTCTCGCCTTGTCGATCACCTGCTTGACCGAGAAGCCGGCTCCGTTACCCAGGTTGTAGATGCCGCTCTCGTTGCTTTCCCGCAGACGCTTTAAAGCGAGCCAATGGGCGTTTGCCAAATCCATCACATGGATGTAATCGCGGATGCAGGTGCCATCCTCCGTCGGATAATCGTCGCCAAAAATCGAGACAAACTCCCTTTGGCCCAACGCGACCTGCAGAATGATCGGAATCAGATGCGTCTCCGGCGTGTGGTCTTCCCCGATGTGACCGTCCGGGTGCGCACCGGCCGCATTAAAGTAGCGCAGTGACACATGCTTAATGCCATACGCCTGGTCGCACCATTTCAGCATTTTCTCGATTGCCAGCTTCGTTTCCCCGTATGGGCTGGTCGGTTCGGTCGGATCCGTTTCCTCGATCGGGATGCGCTTCGGTTCCCCATATGTGGCGGCGGTTGACGAAAAGACGATTTTCTTGACGCCATGTTCGTTCATCTTCGCAAGCAGCTTCTGCGCCGCGACAACATTGTTGTCGTAATATTTCAAGGGTTCCTGCACGCTTTCCCCGACCAGGGAGCTGGCCGCAAAATGAATCACCGCCTCGATCTGACGCTCGGTGAAAATTTTGTCGAGCAATCCCTCGTCACGGATATCCCCTTGATAAAATGCCTCTGTCAAAACGGCCGGCCGGTGGCCTTTTTCCAGATTGTCGAGAATGATTACATCCTCCCCTTGCACCAGCAGTTCAGCCACCGTGTGGCTGCCGATATAGCCGGCGCCGCCCGTCACTAAAACGGACATCCTTCCACCTCCCCCGTAATTTCACGTGCACCATCGCCAATATCACAAATATAGAACGTCGGTGTCAACCCCGTTTTCGCCTGGTTTTGTTTTCGCCTGGTTTTCAGCTGGTACCCCTGCGCCACACGCGCTGCAAAATCCGGTAGTGCATCCCGGTACACGAGGCTTACCGTACATCCGCCAAGGCCCGCCTCCGTCATCCTGGTTCCGATGCAGCCTTCGCTTTTGGGCGCTGCCTCAAACAGAGCGTCCAGCTCGAAACCGGTTACTTCATTCAGATCACGCAGCGACTCGTGCGACTGGCTCATAAACTGCCCAAATTAAGCTGGGTCGCCCGCCTCCACCAGCTTCTCGATATGTTCCACCGGCAGTTCCGGCAGCATCGCCCTATGGTCGGGCGAATACAGGATCACTTCGCATTTGCCGTACGATTTTTCCGTTTTGTACAGGTCGGAACCAACCGGATCCGGTTCCGGCGGATTGGGCGTTGTCAATAGCGGATTAAAACTTCCCAAAAAAATCGCGCTCAATTCCCCACAAACAGCGGATTCAGTTCCCCAAAATCATCGCGCATCATTCCCCAGACATATGTTCGGTCTACGCGGTCACCTCCTCCTTCAGCGCATGTGTCACCCCGGCACGCAGCTTGTCCTTCATCCGGTAGCTGTTGCCGCGGATGTTGATGGTGGTGGCGTGGTGTAGGAGCCGGTCGAGCAAGGCAGAGGCCAGCACCTGGTCACC
>NZ_AQXL01000132.1 GCF_000376225.1 Effusibacillus pohliae DSM 22757 | reverse complement strand
ATGAAGGACAAGCTGCGCGCCGGGGTGACACATGCGCTGAAGGAGGAGGTGACCGCATAGACCGAACATATGTCTGGGGAAAGATGCGCGATGATTTTGGGGAACTGAATCCGCTGTTTGTGGGGAATTGAGCGCGATTTTTTTGGGGAGTTTTAATCCGCTATTGACAGCCTTTAGGCGATCGAGAAAAGTCAGACAAGTAATAAATATATTGAACTGATGAAGTGTAATTTTTTACCGTGCGGGCGGTTACCATATAGTATTCGCCCCATGTGGTGAAATAAGCAATATACCCATTCCTACTATCAGAATAGCCCCCTGAGCCACTCTGAACGTAATCCACATGGGCATAATAATATGAGCCACCTTGAGGATAGTTACCATTTGGGTTAGCTTCATATTCGACTTCATCGTGACCGGTGTATTGAGTATAGAACCCATAGCAACCGGGATCCGGACAAGTTCGTACAGTGAGGGATTGCGCAGTTACGTCAAAAACTCTACGATTCGTCACGCCAGGTGTGCTAGCTGCGCCAGCCGGAGAAAAATCAAACAACATGGTCGCAAGCAGAACCAAAACCGGCAAAATAATAAGACGGAATTTCCTGAAACCAACAAACAGCAAGTCGTATACCCCCCATACCCCTAATTTTCTTAAAAATGGCCATAAACGCCATAGCGAAAAGTAAAAGATGTATCACCTCCATGAATAGAATTATACGAGTTTCTCTAAGCATATCATGGGACCCAGAAATTTGTATAGGAGAAACCCTATGAACTGTGTTGAATTAGATGGTGAATTCTTCCTTAATCTTTTAAAATCGATTGTTCTCTGCCTGAAATGAGGAAAAAATAGGTTTCATCAAATCCTATCTGGAAAAGGTCATTTTTGCTGGTTGCAACCACGGGACTCTCCTCTTAACCCGCACGGTCCAGTCGCTCACCGGTCGTTCCCTCCCCCCGTGCAAACAATAAGCACGCCTTGCCGTGCAAGACGTGCCCTCGTCAGTGCTACTATTCCACTTCTTTCAAAAACGCTTCCAGGCGGTCCATCGCTTTTTGCAGGTCTTGATCCGATACCGCATAGGAGATGCGGATGTTGTTCGGGGCCCCGAATCCTTCGCCCGGCACCAGCGCGATGTTTGCGTGTTCCAAGAGCAGGGTGGCGAATGTGTTGGCGGAGTCGATTTTGGTTCCGTTGTAGGATTTGCCGATAATGTTCGCCACGTTCGGGAACACGTAGAAAGCGCCCTGCGGCTCGATGCATTCGATCAGCGGCATCCCACGCAGCCGCTTCAGCACGTAATCGCGCCGTTTGTTGAACAGTTCAATCGCCCTCGTGTCAAAACAATCCAGCGCTTTGACGGCGGCCCGTTGCGAAATCGAAGCCGGGTTGGACGTCGTCTGGCTCTGGAAGCTGGTCATCGCTTTGACGATCATTCGGTCGGCCGCGATATAACCGACGCGCCAACCGGTCATCGCAAACGCCTTCGAGAAGCCGTTGACCACCAGCGTCCGCTTTTTCATCGCTTCGGAGAGGGAGGCGATCGAGACATGCTCGATGCCGTACACCATTTTTTCGTAAATCTCGTCAGAAATCACGTAGAACTCGTGCTGTTCAATGACTTCCGCCAACGCCTGCAGTTCCTCGCGGGAGTAGACCGCTCCCGTCGGGTTGCTGGGCGAGTTGAGCAGCAGCGCTTTCGTTCTGGGCGTGATCGCTTTTTGCAGCATATCCGGTGTCAGTTTGAAGCCGGTCGATTCGTCTGTCAGAACGATCACCGGTTCTGCGTCAGCCAGGCGGATCATCTCCGGATAGCTGACCCAGTACGGAGCCGGCAGAATCACTTCGTCGCCTGGGTTGCAAAGCGCCATGAATGCGTTGAACAGCGAATGCTTCGCCCCGTTGGAGACGATGATTTCGTCGATTTCGTAAGCGAGCCCGTTTTCCTCCAGCAATTTCTTGACGATCGCTTTCCGCAGCTCATTGATGCCGGGCACCGCCGTATATTTGGTGAAGCCTTCCTGAATGGCAGCGATCCCCGCCTGGCAGGCCGGTTCCGGCGTACCGAAGTCCGGTTCGCCCACGCTCAAATTGACGATGTCACGGCCTTGGGCAATCAATTCTTTCGTTTTTGCGTCGATCGACAGGGTCGGCGATGGCGCGATCCCTTTAACCCGGTTGGACAATCCAAACGCCATATCGGTTTCCTCCATTCCGTTGTTCCGCTTCCGTCGCGTCACTTCATTACTACCTACAGTACGACATGGAGGTGGAGGCGTCAACAGAAAATAGGCAAACTTTCAAACGGAAAGAATTGACTGCGGTTAATGCGATCCGCCGCGGAACCAATCCCAGAATTTCTTCACGCTCGACTGGCCGGATGGCTGGTTGTTCTTGTCCCTGTCCAATGCGTCCCCGCGATGTTCCGTGCATTCTTGCACAGGTTCCGTGCCGATCTTGAAAAATTCCCGTTGCACGCGCGGGCAGTTTTTGGAGGCGAGCATGCCGGTGGCCGGATCGATATTCAGCTTCAGCAGTCCGTCCGGCCGGGAGAAATCACTGGCTGGCGTGTCGGCGAGCGCGTTTTTCATGAAGTCGCCCCAGATGTGGGCGGCAGCGTACGATTCCTGGGCATTCAAAAGCCGGTCCTTGTCATAGCCGACCCAGACGATTGTCACCAGGTTCGGCGAAAAACCGGCCATCCAGGCGTCCGTGTCGGTCGTACCAGTCTTCCCGGCAACTACCCAGTTGGCGACCGAGCGGGCAACGCGAGCGCCCGTCCCGCCCGGTTCGAAGATGCTTTTCATCATGTCGGTCAGGATGAACACGTCTCGCGGATCAGCCACCTGTTGGGCCTGCGGATCGCGGTGATAGATCTCCCGGCCGTAGGCGTTCACCACTTGCTGGATCGCGGTCGGTTCGACCAGCCTGCCGCCGTTTGCCAGCACCGCGTAGGCGCGCGCCAATTCCAGGGGCGACACCGGAAACACGCCGAGCGCGAGCGACGGATAGGGCTGCAGGTCGCTTTCGATTCCCAGCCGCTTGGCTGTTTCGACCACTTTTTGCGGAGTCACGTCCAGGATTGTCGACACCGCGTAGACGTTGTCCGATTTTTTGATCGCCTCGCGCATGCCAATATTTTCATACGAATACAGGTCGTTGAAATTTTTTACAGGATAGGTTTTGTCTTTGTCATAGGTAAAGGTGGTCGGCTCGCTTTTCACCATTTTGGCCGGTGTCACCCCGTTCTCGAGCGCCGTCAGATAGACGAGCGGTTTGAACGAGGAACCCGGCTGCCGTTTCGCCAACACGCGGTTGTAGCTGGACTGGTTGAAGTCTTTGCCGCCCACCATCGCCTTGATCGCTCCCGTCTGCGGATCCATAGCGATTAACGCGACCTGCAGGCCTGGATTGGCCGGGAGGTATTTCTGGATGGCCGCTTCCGCCGCTTTTTGCATGTTCACATCGAGCGTCGTCTGCAAAGTCAAGCCGCTGCGATACAGCTCGTCTTCCGGTACCCCGTTCTGGTTGAGGGCCGCCCAGGTGGCATACCGGGTGAAGTAGGGAGCGGCACCGTTGAGAACCTCCTTTTTTTCCGCAAAAATCAGCTTCTGCCGATACGCCGCATCGGCCTGTTCCTGCGTGATATAACCGTTTCGCACCATCGCCTGCAAGACTTGCCGCTGCCGCTCCTTCGCCTTGTTCAGGTCGTCGAGCGGCGAGTAGATGGCAGGGCCTCGCGGAATGCCGGCCAACATGGAGCATTCGGCGAGGTTCAGCTCGGACACCGGTTTGTTAAAATAGATCTGGGCGGCGCTGCCGACGCCGTTTGCTCCGTGACCGTAATAGACCGCGTTCAGGTACTGTTCGAGAATTTCCTGTTTCGAGTAGCGGGCTTCCAACTGCATCGTCAGCAGGACCTCGCGTATTTTCCGCGAGAACGTCCGGTCATACGGCAAGTACATCACTTTCGCCAACTGCTGCGTGAGCGACGAACCGCCTTCCAAGACTTCCCCGTTTTTTAGGTCGACGTAGAGGGCCCGGGCGATTCCGCGCAGGTTGAAGCCGCCGTGTTGATAAAATTGGGCGTCCTCGATCGCGATCGTGGCATTTTGCAGATCGATCGGGATGTCGCTGATCGATACTTTCAGCCGATTTTCCCCGTTGGTGGTCAGATCGGCCAGCAGCGTGCCATCGGCCGACACGATCCGCGAATGGGTTGCCAGATCGCTGTCCGGCAGCGGCGCAAACCGGACGTACAAATAGAAAAAGAAGGCGGATAAAAAAGTAACGGTCGCAAAATAAAGGCCCAGCCTGAACAGCAGGATTTTTTTGCGGCGGGCGCGGTTGTAGCCGGCAGCCGGCGTGCTCTCCGTTGCGGACCATGTATCTTCCAGCAGATTCGGTTTATCAGACATCAACACCACGCTCCTTGGTGCAGATCGGCTAGCAACCAGTATGGGCAAAATTGCTAGATGATAAACCATGATGTATAATAATGCACATTGCATGGGAGCGACATGCGGATAGCATCCGGCAGGCGGAGGCAACCTGTGGATAGATGAGGTTTTGGCCGAGCGGAAGCCGGTTGGCGATAATCGGACGAAGATGAGGAGGATCAACAGTCGATGGAACTCTGGTACACGGAGAAGCAAACGGCGAATTTTGGCATTACGGCCAAAGTCAAGCAAACGCTGCATACGGAAAAATCGGAATTTCAGCAAATCGATCTGATCGAGACGCTGCAGTGGGGGAAAATGCTCGTGCTTGACGGCATGGTGATGACGACCGATGAGGATGAATTCGTCTATCATGAGATGATTTCGCACGTCGCGCTGAACACGCATCCGAATCCGAAAAAGGTGCTGGTGGTCGGCGGCGGCGACGGCGGGGCGATCCGTGAAATCGTCAAACATCCGAGCGTCGAAAAAGCGGTTCTGGCGGAGATCGACGGCCGCGTGATCGAAGTGTCGAAACAGTTCTTGCCGCAGATCGCGAGCGAACTGACCGGCAATCCGAAAGTGGATGTGCAGGTGATTGACGGCATCAAGCATGTGATGGAACACAAGAACGAATACGATATCATTCTCGTCGACTCGACGGAACCTGTCGGCCCTGCTGTGGGGCTGTTCGCGAAAGATTTTTACCAGGGGATTTATGAGGCGCTGAAGGAAGACGGGATCATGGTCGCACAATCCGAGTCGCCCTGGTTCAACCGCGATTTGATCCGGCGGGTGTTTAAGGATATCGCGTCGATTTTCCCGGTCACCCGCTATTACACCGTTTCGATTCCGACCTATCCGTCCGGCTTGTGGAGCTTCACGATGGGATCGAAAAAATATGATCCGCTGGAAGTGGACGAGTCAAACCTGTTCGATCCGCCCGGAACGAAATACTATTCGCCGAAGATCCACAAGTCGATCTTCAATCTGCCGAAGTTCGTGGAGGAATTGTTGAAGTGAACAGGGGATTGCATCCGATGAAATTTGATCCTGCCTACAATGGGAATGAGTTTATCGGCGCGACGCAGGATTATGAAGCGGCGCAGGCGGTGATTTACGGGATGCCGATGGACTGGACGGTGTCGTTCCGTAGCGGCACCCGGCTCGGCCCGGCGCGCGTGCGGGAAGTGTCGATCGGGTTGGAGGAATACAGCCCGTACCTGGACAGGCATCTGGAAGATGTGAGATATTTTGACGCCGGCGACATTCCGCTGGCGTTTGGCAATCCGCAGCGGTCGGTTAAGCAGATCCGCGATTTTGTCGAGAAGATCTTGGCGGACGGCAAGTTCCCGCTGGGCATCGGCGGCGAACATCTGGTGACGTGGGGGCCGATCCAGGCAGTCGCGAAAAAATATCCGGGGCTTGCGCTGATCCATATCGACGCGCACGCCGATCTGCGGGAGCATTACGAGGGTGAGGAATATTCCCATGCAGCCGTGATTCGCAAGGCGGCCGGATTGATCGGCCCGCAAAACGTGTACCAGTTTGGCATCCGCTCCGGCACGCGTGAAGAATTTCAGTGGGGGCGGGAGAACACCCATTTTTACCCATTCACCGTATTGGAGCCGCTGCGCAAAGTGCTGCCGGAACTGAAGGGGCGTCCCGTCTATGTGACGGTCGATATCGACGTGTTGGACCCGGCGTTCGCGCCCGGCACCGGAACGGCCGAACCGGGCGGCATCACATCGCTCGAACTGCTGCAGTCGATCCATGCGATCGCCGAAGCGGAGCTGAATGTGGTCGGCTTCGACATCGTCGAAGTCGCGCCTGGCATCGACCCGTCCGAACTGTCGCAGATCGTTGCCTCGAAGGTAATCCGCGAAGTGCTGCTGGGGTTTGTGAAGTAGGGATGTGAAATGGCGTGGAAACCGGCATCGGTTTGCACGCCATTTTCATGTACGCCCAGCATGGGCGTCATCTCTAGGGCAACCGATTTTTTTCACATTACTCCCTCCAAATAAACTGCAACTTATTTCATTGAAGTGGTGCGTCGATCACCGTACCGTTGGTCATTTCCACAAATTTTGCGAACGGGACCGGCAACAGCGACTCCGGTATCCCGGTCGTCTGCAAATTGCGGTCGCGACCAGGGAATTTTCTGGTATACTTTCAGATAGAGATTGGGGGACGCATGGATGAACCGATTGCTAATTCTGTTTCTCGCGGCCACCAATGTGTTTGTGGTGCTGTATGCGCCGCAACCGTTGCTTCCGTTATTGGCGGAAGATTTTCAGATATCGATCGCGACCGCCAGCCTGGTGATTTCCGCCACGATTTTTGCGCTGGCGCTGTCATCCTTGCTGATGGCTCCCTTGTTTGACCGTTGGGACCGAAAAAAAGTGATCCTGCTGTCAAGCGGACTGCTGGTGCTGCCAAGCGTCATGCAGTCGATCGCTGATTCGTTTGCAACCGTTTTGTTCTGGCGATCGATATGCGGCCTGTTCATCCCCGGCGTAACAGCGATTCTCATGGCCTACGCCGCGGAGGAGTTTCCGGTTTCGCAACGAGGACGGGTGATGGGCATCTATGTCAGTGCAAATGTGGCGGGTGGCTTGTTGGGGCGGGTGATATCCGGTCCGATCGCGGAGGCGTTTTCCTGGCATGCGGTATTCGCAGTGATCGCCGTCGGTTCTGCTATCGTAGTTTTGTTGGTCTGGCGGTTTCTGCCGGCGTCCACCAATCAATCGGGACGACATGCCGGCAGTTTTCTGGTTTACTTGCGCAATCCGGCTTTGCTGGGTGCCTTTTTCATCGGGTTTTCGCAATTTTTTGCGTTTATCGGGTTTTTTACGTACCTGCCGTTTCATGCCGCCCAGGCCCCGTTTTTTCTCAGCGTGACGCAAATTTCGCTGCTGTTTGTGACGTATGTCTGCGGGATGTTGTCCGCTCCGGCGGCCGGTTTCCTGTCCGACAGAATCGGCAGACGGGCGACGATGGCGATCGGTCACCTGATTGGGGCATCCGGCATCCTGCTGTCGCTTGGGCCGTCCATTCCCGCGCTGGTTGCCGGTTGCTGTCTGTTGACATTAGGCAATTTCGCGTCCCAGTCGGCCACTACCGCTTATGTCACCGATATCGCCGCCACATCCCGCGGGGCTGCCACGTCTTTGTACCTGGTGTTTTTTTATCTGGGCGGAAGCCTCGGGGCATGGGTGCCGGGGCTGCTGTGGAAATCGTTTGCCTGGCAGGGAGTCGTCGTTTTGACGGTGGGAACGATCTTGCTCGCCTTGTTGAGCAACCTGTATCTGGCGGGGAGAACGGTTCGTCAGGCAACTGCCGGTGAAGGATCCGCCGTGCAGAAACAATGAACCGCTGGATTCGGAGATGTATCTGGCTTGCATCTTTTTTGCGCTGATGGTGGGGACGATTGCCGCAGCGATTTTTTTCAGCGGCAAGATATGAAAAGAACCCGCCGATCGGCGGGTTCCAATTACTCGAACAGTTGGTTGATCGCGGAAACCACCCGGTCCGCTTCAAACGGCTTGACGACAAAATCTTTTGCGCCCAAGGAGATCGCTTTCCGTACCAACACTTCTTGTCCCACCGCCGAGCACATGATGATCTTGGCGTCCGGGTCGAGCTGGCGGATCTTCTCGACCGCCTCAATCCCGTCCATATCGGGCATCGTGATGTCCATCGTCACGAGGTCCGGCCGCAGCAACTGGTACTTCTCGACCGCTTCCTTGCCGGTGACCGCTTCCCCGATCACCTCATGGCCGTGCTGGGCGAGAATATTTTTCAACATCATCCGCATGAATGCCGCATCGTCCACGATCAAAATTTTGGCCATCCATATCCCCTTCCCCACTTGAATCGTCTTTGTTCCCTATTTGGCCCCCGTCTTGCTTCGAATTTTGAACATTCCCACCTCCTTAGGCGTTGCGTCAGCATCCAAACATCTTGCGAAGGAGGGTGATTTGCTCCGGTGTAGGGTAGATGCCAAAGCGAAAGGCTTTGTGGTGCAGCATGGGAATGGATTCACCTCCCCGTACAGAACACTTTTCAGATAATTATAGCGCATGTGTTCGTACGCGTGTACAAAAAAATCAGCCGAGTCAGGCCCCGTGTTGCGCTGAAGCGGGAGTCCTCTCAGCCGCAGACCTGCATTTTTGGTGCAGGTCATTTTAATTTTTGCTACAGTAGGGAGGGGGGTGACGGTGTGGAGAAAATTCCCGTCCGGGTTCGGATTCATACCCGTCAAACGCTGGAAGACGGTACATCGCAGACATTTACTTTGAGCGAACAGGGACATCTGTACCTGAAAGATAACGCACTGTACATCGCTTATCGGGAAGCTGGCGAGGATGGCCAAACGACGCAAACCACATGGAAAATCGAGCCTTCGCAAGCTTCCCTCATCCGGCAGGGAGCGGCCGGCATGAAAGCGTTATTCAGGCGGGGGGCGGCTGATGCCACCCAATTCATCACGCCCCATGGCAGTTTGCCGCTCGAAATCCGTACGTTTCGTCTGGAAAACCGGCTGTCGAGAGCAGGCGGACGCTTGCGTGTCGGCTATCAGATGCTTTTGGCGGGTTCCGTCAGCCGGATGGAAGTGGAACTGCGGGTGGATACTTTAAATAAAACAAACGGGAAAGGAGATTGACTGTTTGGACGCACGCGTCATGATTTTGTCTTTGGTGACCGGACTGATCGTCGGGTTTCTGTTTTCCGCGCTAAAATTGCCGCTGCCGGCACCGTCCGTTTTTTCCGGTATTCTGGGCATTATCGGGATCTGGCTGGGCGGTGTCGTCTTCCATTGGATCAGCCGACTCTGGCAATAGAGCCGGCTGCTTTTCGCTTCCTCTTTTTTGCTTTTGAACCGCCTCGTTTTTTCAGCCACCGGTTCATTTTTCATTCCCTCTCCCGCCAAAAACGACAAAAAGCGCTTTTTTTCACGTGCGATCACCCGGTTCAAGATAACCAGCTCTGTCTTAACAGATAAACCTGGCGAAATATTTGTCGAAAAATTTTTTATCGAAAAAGCGAAACTTTTTTGCCGAATCACACGTCTAACCTTTATGGAAATCTCTAGCACACTGCAGCTTGTAGAAAAATGGGGAGCAAACGCTCGGAGGAGGAGAAGGGAATGAAGAAAATGAAACGCGCCGCGACAGCCGCATTGACGATCGGCATGTTGATTTCATCGGCGCCCTATGCGGCGCTCGCCGATGCGTCGCAGGCGACTGCCGGGACATTAACGCAGGAGCAAGCGATTGAGGCAGCCAAGAAGTACATCAAGCTGCCTGACGGTTACCAGTTCCGCGATGCGACGTTGCAGGAGGACAAGGGGGGGTTACCGCCGTTTGGCCGCAGCAGCATCTGGATCATCCATTTTTCCAAGCAAAATCAATTCGCTTTTGGCGAGATTAACGTGGTGATCGATGCAAAAACGGCAAAATTGCTCGATCTGAACGTCTTCCAACGGGATGACGCTCCGATTGAAAATGCGATTTCGCGGGAAGAGGCAAAGGCAAAAGCGGTTGAATACTTGAAGCGGTTTGATGCGGACAAGATCGATCAGGTGCAGGAAATGGGGGATGCAAAGTACCCCGTTCCTTATGGCTCGCAAACGGTCACGCATTCGTTCCGGTTTGTCCGGATGGTCAACGGAATTCCGTATCCGATGGACGGAGTCAGCATCATGGTCAACGGAAATGGAGAGCTTCGCAGCTACCATTACAATTGGACAGAAAGCGTTCAATTCCCGCAGCCGAATGCAACCATAACGGAGCAGCAAGCGAAGGAAGCGTTTCGTAATGCTCTTAATCTGCAACTGCAGTACATCGCAAAACTGAAACCGTATAAAGACAGGCCGGATGAGGCCCGACTGGTGTACGGTCCGTGGGGCCAGTATGGACTGCCGATGATCGACGCAACAAAAGGGGTGGCTATTGACCGCGAAGGGAATCCGCTGCCCGCCGGCCAAACGGGCGACTGGAAGCCGCTGGCCGATCGGCCGGGAGCGCCGAAAACGACCAAGGAACTGACAAAAGAAGCTGCGCTTGAGTTGCTCAAATCCTACAACCTGGGTCTCGAAGGCTACACGCTGCAGGGATCCAATTATCAAAATGGGCCCAACAATCAACCAGTATGGCAGTTTGACTTTCAGCAGGGTGATCCGAAAGACTTTCAAATCCAAACGCTGAAACGCATCTCGGTCATGATCAATGTGAAAACCGGCGAACTGCTCCACCTGTTCCGCATGGATTTTAGGAAAGGACCGCAAGAATTCCCCGCGAATCCGGCAATCTCCAGGGAACAGGCGCAAGCCAAGGCGATCGAATTTGTGAAAAATGCGCTTCCCACTGCCATCCACCAGATCGCGTTTGATTCGTCAACGCAATTTTTCGGTGCGGGCTACCGGTTCAATTTTGTTACCTTGGTCAACGGCACTCCGTTGCGCGATCCGAACATCTTTGTGGAGATCGATCCGAATACAGGCGAAGTAAGGGAATACTATGGCGGAGGAGGTTGGTTGAACACGCTGGCATTCCCGACGAAAGAGAACCTGATCGGCGCCGAGACGGCGAAAGAAAAGTATCTGGAAAAATATCCGGTTCGCCTGCAATATGTCCCAATTTTTGAACCGAACCAAAACCCGTACGGGAAACCGTACGATCCCACTAAGCCGAAAGGTGTGCAATTGGTCTATGCGCCGCTGATCAATGACGCGGCACAACTGATCGATGCGAAAACAGGCGAATGGGTGTCTCCGTGGGGCGGGCAACCGGGGCAGCCGGTGCAGGCGAGCGATATAAAAGGCCATTGGGCGGAAAAACAGATGCAATATTTCCTTGACCGGGGTATCTATACGGTTAAGGACGGCAAGCTCAATCCGGATGCGGGAGTTACCCGGGCCGAGACGGTCAGGTATCTGGTGATGGCGGTCGACGGACCGGTTCGCGCGCTTGAGAAGCAGCTGTTCGACGATGTGCCAAAGACAGACCCGAACTATCAATTTATTGAAGAGGCGGCGGCACGGAAATGGATCGATCCGAACGTGAAAAATTTTCGTCCAAATGATGTCATCACCCGGGAAGAATTTGCCGATCTGGTGACGGCGATTCTCGGATACGGGAAATTGTCCGATTCGACCGACACCTTCAAGATTCACTTCCGGGATGTTTCGGTTGAATCGGACGGAAAATATGTCGGGGATATCGAGATTGCAGCCGCGCTCGGACTCATGTCCGGATGGGAAGGCAACTTTATGCCAAAGCGGCCGCTGACCAAAGCGCAGGCGGCGGTTGTCATGGTCAAGTTGTTGGATCAGCTGAAAGAAAAGCAGAATCCGCCGTATTTCATCAGCAAGTGAAAATGAAACGCCCGTCGTTGTCCGAATGGATGGCGATGGGCCTTTTTTTCGCGAGCATGGAAAAATCTGCAGGAAACGGATGAAGCCATGTGAATAAATAGAATGCAAAGAATGTGAGGAACAGCAAGCGGGACAAGAGGGGGACAGAAGCATGACGAAAACATTGTCGTTGGCCAGGTATATGATCCGCTCGACACTGCTGGCCATAGTGGGATCGGTCGTCACATCGGTCGGAGTCGTCTACGGGAATCATCTGGAAGGTCTGGCGATGTGGGGTACCATCGGCTATATTGCGGTCTTCAGCGGTATCATGGGAGCGTTGATCAGCAGTTTCAACTACCGGCGGTTTGTGGCGCCGATGGCCCGTATCATCGAACACATTGAAGTGCTGGCGGCAGGCGATCTGACCGCTCGCATCGATGAGGGCGAAGTCGGCCATCTGACGCCGGTTGCCGCCTCCATGAACCGGATGAGCGAAGCCTGGGAGAAAGTGTTGAAACAGGTCAATGAAAGCGCTTTGCAAACGGCTTCCCTGTCGCAACAATTGTCGGCGAGTGCGGCGGAAAGCACGCAAGCGATCCATCAGATTGCGGACGCCATTCAGGATGTGGCGGCGGGAGCGGAAACGCAGGCGAAGGGCCTGCATGAAAGCAAGCGGGCGATCGAGGGAATGGCCGGCGGGATTCAGCGGGTGGCAGACAGTTCAGCTGCCGTTTCCGAAGCGTCTGCCGAAATGTTGCAGCAGGCGGAACAAGGCCATCGATCGGTCATACAAGCGGCCGATCAGATGGATTCGCTCCATTCATCGGTCCACCATTCGGCCGCGGTGATCAAACAGCTGGGCGATCGTTCGCAAGCGATCGGGCAGATTGTCGAAGTGATTACAGGGATCGCTTCCCAGACCAATCTGTTGGCGCTCAATGCGGCGATCGAAGCGGCAAGGGCGGGCGAGCACGGCCGAGGCTTTGCGGTGGTCGCGGACGAGGTGCGCAAACTGGCCGAGCAATCGGAACAATCGGCCGGCCAGATCGCGGAGTTGATTCGAGAAATCCAGGCGGATACGACGCGCGCGGTGCACACGATGGACACAGGGATCGACGCGGTTCAGTCCGGCAGGGAACTGTTTCAGGCGGCTGGCGAATCGTTCGGCCGCATCGTCAAAATCGCTCAGCAGATCGCCGGCCAGCTGGCGGAGATCGCGGCCGTATCGCAACAGATGGCGGCCGGTTCGCAGCAGGTGTGCCAATCGGTCGAGGAGATGGTGGGGATCGCCGGCAGATCGCAGTCCAGCTCGCAGGGCATGGCGGCCGCATCACGGGAACAGTTGGCGTCGGTGGAACAAATCGCCGCATCCGCCGCATCGCTCAGTGAGCTGGCACTGGAGCTGCAACAAACGGTCGGCAAATTCAAGGTCGGTTAAAAATCGGTTCATGCAGATCCCGGTCGCAGGCGGCCGGGGCTTTCTTTTGCCGGTCATGCAAATGCCGAACTTTTGGCAAAAATACTTGCTCAAAATCCGGCATTCAGACATAGTAAAGGTAACATCAGTATCGACCGGGGAGGGGATACCGGATGGAATCAAAAACGGTGAATACACTGGAAATGCTGCGCGCGATTCTCGGATCGATCGAGGAAGGGATTCATGCGGTCAACCGGGAGGGCATCACCATTTTTTACAACGAGGCGGCCGGCCGGCTGGACGGGTTGGCGCCGGAGGAGGTGATCGGCAAACATGTACTGGACGTGTTTCCATCGCTGAAAAACGAGACGAGCACGCTGCTGCAGGTACTGGCCACCGGCAAACCGCTGGAGCATGTGCGGCAGACCTACACGAATGTGCACGGCAAGAAAGTGCATACGGTGAACAGCACCTTGCCGATTTTTTCGAACGGACGGTTGATCGGGGCGTTTGAGGTGGCGAAGGATCTGACGCAGGTCAAGGAACTGGCGGAAAAATTGATTGACCTGCAGGCGAGCATGGTGGCGCCGCGCAAAGCGAAACCGCGGTCGGCGATGGAAGCGCGCTACACGTTTGACGACATTGTGACTTGCGACCCGCGCATGTTGCAGATGAAGGAACTGGCCGCGCGGGCTGCCGCCACCGATTCGTCCGTGCTGGTATGCGGGGAAACGGGCACCGGCAAAGAATTGTTCGTACAGGCGATCCACAATCTGTCGCCGCGCCGGAAAAAGCCGTTTATCGCGCAAAATTGTGCGGCGCTCCCGGCTACGCTGCTGGAAGGGCTGCTGTTCGGGACGGTGAAAGGCAGCTTTACGGGGGCGGAGAATCGGCCAGGGCTGTTTGAGTTGGCCGATGGGGGAACGCTGTTTCTTGATGAGATCAACTCGATGTCGCTTGAACTGCAGGCGAAGCTGCTACGGGTGCTGCAGGAAGGGTTGGTGCGACGGATCGGGGACACGAAAGTGACGCCGGTCGACGTCCGCGTGCTGGCCGCTACCAACACCGATCCGCTGCAAGCGATTCAAACGGGACAGCTGCGTCCTGATCTGTACTACCGGTTGAATGTGGTGTCGCTCCATCTCCCACGGCTGGCCGAACGAAAAGCGGATATTCCGCTGTTGACGAGGCATTTTCTGGACATGTACAACGAGCGGTTTCAGAAACAGGTGGAACGAGTGTCGCCCGATGTCGAGCGGTGTTTTCTGCGGTACGAGTGGCCCGGAAACGTGCGCGAATTGCAGCATGCGATCGAAGGGGCGATGAATCTGGTGCGCGACCGGGAAATCGGGTTGGATTTGATCCCGTGGCAGATCGCGCAGGCGGCGGGCCGACAGGACGGAGCCCTGGGAGCGGAGCAGACGGCTGCGCCGCTTGGACAGGGCAAAACGAGCAGAGAAGGGAGCGGAGAGATTGGCGAAGAGCGGCTGCTGCAGCGGAGAAAAGCGGTTCAAGCGGATCCGGCTGTTGTAGAGAGCGGAGCCGCCGGTGACACGGATGGCGTTCTCAATCCGTTCGGCAGCGTTCTGGACGCGTTCAAGCGGTCCGGTTTGCCGCTGCGCGAGTTCCTTGAGCGGATCGAACGGACGATCACAGGCGCGGTCATGGACGAAACGAACGGAAATGTCCTGCAAGCGGCGAAGCGCCTCGGCATCCCCCGGCAAACCCTGCAGTACCGGATCACCAGAAAAAAATAAGCGGGCGGCTGCAGCGGCAGCCGGACGAGGCGGGCCCGGCGGCTGCTGTGTTGCCCCGTTCTGACCCTACTGCAGTGTTGTGAGAGAATCGGCCATGCAATGTTTCAACCCCCCACCTGTTGTTCCCCTCGATCTCCCTTCTCCCGCTGCTCCTGTTCCCTCCGCTGTTCCAGCTGCACCCTCCGCTTGCTATTGTTCGACCTGATCCTCCTGTCTATGCCGCCTGCATCCTAGCGAACTGCTTGTGCCCGGTTCGCCAAAAATTCGGCACTTTTGATTGGCGCGAAAATTGCAAAATCAGTTGTGTGAAGATTTCAGATTTGGCGAAACTTCACATCACTTTGTTGGGGAACTTGTTGGAGGTGTCGGATGAAAAAAGGCGATCGTTATGGACTGCACCGAGTGCTGGAACCGAAGGGGGTGCTGCCGCAGCCGGCCTGGCGGATCGATAACACGATGGAGTGCTGGAGCAACGAAATTCTGATCGAAGTGGAGACCCTCAATATCGATTCTGCCTCCTTCGCCCAGATTCGCGGGGAAGCGAACGACGATCTGCAGAAAATCGGCCGGATCATGCGGCGCATTGTGGCCGAGCGCGGGAAACACCACAACCCGGTGACCGGTTCCGGCGGCATGCTGATCGGCCGGGTGGCGGAAATCGGCGAGGAGTTGCGGGACCGCAGCAGCCTGCAGACGGGCGACCGGATCGCCACCCTCGTCTCGCTCTCCCTGACGCCGCTTGTGATCGACGAGATTCTGCAGATCGACCCAAAATCGGGCCAGGTTGACATCCGCGGCAAAGCGATTCTGTTCGAAAGCGGCCTGTACGCGAAATTGCCGGACGACCTGCCGCTCAAAGTGTCGCTGGCGGTGCTTGACGTTTGCGGGGCACCGGCGCAAACGAAAAAACTGGTACAACCCGGACAGAAAGTGGTTGTGCTGGGCGCTTCCGGAAAATCGGGCCTGCTTGTGCTGAAACAGGCGCGTAACAATCTGGGAGCGTGTGGAAAGGGTGAAGGCGGCGGCCAAAGCGGGGGCGATAAAGGGGCTGTCGACACGGGTACTGACGGCAAAAGCGTCACCGGCAAGGAGGCCTTCGCCAAAGGGACTGACAACAGAGGGATGCTGATCGCCGTCGACCGCGGGGAAGCGGCTTGCAACCTGCTGCGCCGGCTTGGCTGGGCGGACGTGGTGCTTGATCTGGACGCGACCGACCCGCTTGCGGTGATGGAAGCGGTCAACCAGGCCACGGATGGAGCGCTGGCCGATCTGACCATCAATTGCGTGAATGTGCCGGGGACAGAGATGTCAAGCATCTTGGCGACCCGTGAGGAAGGCACGATCTACTTTTTCTCGATGGCGACATCCTTCACGGCAGCCGCGTTGGGGGCGGAAGGAGTCGGCAAGGATGTGACGATGCTGATCGGGAACGGCTACACGAAAGGGCATGCGGAGCTTGCCCTGCAACTGGTCAGGGAGAACCCGGAATTGCTGGCGGTGTACAACGACCGGTATGCAACCTGACGTGGCGGGTGCGCCTCGCATTTCACCATATTCAACCAAACTGAAGGGGGCCGATTTTGATGAGTCAAACGATGGATGATTTGAGCCGGGCACTGGATGAAGTGCAGCAAAAAACGGGCAGGCGGAAACGACATTTTCGCGATATCGAGCTGTGGAAAGATGTGACCGACGAGCAGTGGAACGACTGGATGTGGCAGCTGACTCACACGATCAACAACCTGGAGCAATTGTCGAAAGTGATCAATCTGACGGAAAAGGAAATCGAAGGCATCAAGCATGTGCGGGAAACGATCTCGCTGCGGATTACACCGTATTACGCGATGCTGATGGATCCGGATGATCCGAATTGCCCGATTCGCTTGCAGGCGGTTCCGTTGTCGGACGAAATGACCCGTTCCCCGTACGATATGGAAGACCCGCTGCATGAAGACGAGGATGCGCCGGCGCCGGGGCTGACGCATCGCTATCCGGATCGCGTGCTGTTTCTGATCACCAACCAGTGCTCGATGTATTGCCGCCACTGCACGCGCCGCCGGTTTTCGGGCGTACCCGGACAATCGGTGCCGAAGCAACAGTTGGACCAGGCGATCGACTACATCCGCCGCACGCCACAAGTCCGTGACGTGTTGCTGTCGGGCGGTGATGGATTGCTGGTGAACGACAAGACGCTCGAATACATCATTTCCAATCTGCGGACGATCCCGCATGTAGAGATCATCCGCATCGGAACCCGCGCGCCCGTGGTCTTCCCGCAGCGGATTACCGACAATCTGTTGAACATGCTGCGAAAATATCACCCGATTTGGATCAACACCCATTTTAACCATCCGGCCGAATTGACGCAGGAAGCGAAAGCGGCTTGCGAAAAAATCGTCGACGCCGGCATCCCGCTTGGCAACCAGACGGTGTTGATGCGGGGAGTGAACGATTGCCCGCACATCATGAAAAAGCTGATGCACGAACTGGTGAAAGTGCGTGTGCGTCCCTACTACATTTACCAATGCGATCTGTCGGAAGGGATTCAGCATTTCCGCACCACCGTCTCGAAAGGACTCGAGATTATGGAACAGCTGCGTGGTCATACGTCCGGTTACGCTGTGCCGACGTTCGTTGTGGACGCACCGGGCGGCGGCGGCAAGATTCCGGTGATGCCGCAATATCTGATTTCGCAGGGGCACGGCAAGGTGGTGCTGCGCAACTTCGAGGGCGTCATTTCCGTCTATCATGAACCGACCTACGAAGACAAAGGCTGCCCGCCCAGCTGCACCCACCACAAAGAAGAAGCGATCGGTGTCGCGAAACTGCTGAACGACCAGGCGCTGGGGCTCGAACCGAAAGGATTGAAGCGGGTCGACCGGCGGCCGCATAAGGAAGCAAACGCCTGATTGGCAGTGGTGCGGTATGCTGTATGAGCACGTACAGGCGGCGGGGGTTCGCCGGCTGGCGATGATCGGGCTAGCCAAACATGC
The DNA here is from genome assembly GCF_000376225.1 of Effusibacillus pohliae DSM 22757. Taxonomy (NCBI): domain Bacteria; kingdom Bacillati; phylum Bacillota; class Bacilli; order Caryophanales; family Alicyclobacillaceae; genus Effusibacillus; species Effusibacillus pohliae. Next base: position 111,481 of record NZ_AQXL01000132.1, on the reverse strand, counting down.
CGGAAAAACGACTGCGCTGAATACGATCATTGAGGAAGCGTCACAAGCGGGTGTCTCCCTGTCCCTCCAAAGCATTGGGGTGGACGGGGAGCGCTTTGACTCGCTGATCGGGGTTGCGAAGCCAGCCGTACAAGCTCCCGCCGGCGGACTGATTGCGACCGCTGCCGATGCGCTGGAACAAGCGACGGCCAAGCTGGAACTGCTGGAAGCGACAGGAGTGCCTTCCGCTCTGGGAGAAATTTTTATCGCGCGCGTGACAGAACCGGGCAGTGTGCTGTTGGCCGGTGTCCGCCAGGTCGAGCAGGCGGGGACCTTGTTGGCGAAGCTTGAAAAATGGGGAGCGCGCCTGCACCTGATCGACGGTGCGTTTGACCGGATGGCGAGCGCCACCCCCGATCTGGTGGACGCGATCGTGTTGTGCGCGGGAGCGAGCGTCGGTCGGACGATTGTCGATGTGGCGAGGGAAACCAGGGCTGCGTTAGCGCGCTTGCAGCTCCCTCCGGTTGAGCAGGAGTGGGAGCGGGAGCTGGCGGCGCTTGCGAGAACAACCGCCTGCATAGCAGCAGGCGGTCCGGGTATGGAACCGAAGGTGCTGTCGGGTGTAAACCCGTTATTGCTGCATCCGCGTTCGATTCCGGACTGGCCGGAAGACGCCGTGGCGGTTGCGGTTCCCGGCGTTGTCACCGACCGGCTGTTGGAGATGTGGGAAGGTCTGGTGCAGACGGTGATTTTGCGGGACGGGACGCATATGATGGGTACGCTTGCCGGGTGGAAGCGGTTTGCGCGAAAAGGGGGACGGCTGTTGGCGGAACGTGCCATTCGCATTGTGGCGGTAACGGTCAATTCCGTTTCGGTGGAGGGCTACCGTTTGCCGCGGCATGAATTGCTGGATGCGATCCAACAGATCGCCGGTGGGTTGCCGGTGGTGGATTGTTTGTTTTCGAGACAGGGGGGCGGCCAGTGAGAGAGTTTCTGGATCGGGAAACACGGGAACATCTGGCATGGGACTACGCGTGGAACCTGTTTCAGCCGATGTCCGAACTCGGGAACGCTTACCGGGCGCGGCTCCGCCCGTATCTGCCGGCGGAGGCCGACCGGTGGCAAGCGGATCGGGACGATCTTGCACAATTGCAAACCGCCCTGCAGGATGCTGACTGGGCGGACCGGCTGCAGCAGCTGCTGGTGACGCTCCGCTCGATCGCACCGCTTTTTCAGCAGACGGAGGCCGGTGCGACATTGCAGACGGGGGAGCTGTTCAAATGGAAACAGTGGGTGTGGAAGGGACGGTTGCTCGATCAGATCGTGCGCGCGACAACGCGCTTCCGATGGTGGCCGGATGTCGATTGGGATGCGGCGTTGCGCATTTTGAATCCGCAGCCGGAATGGACGCCGACTTTCTCGCTGGATGATGCCTATGATCCTGTCCTGCGGGAGCTGCGGTTGCGGAAGCGGCAGTTGCAGCATCGAATCGATCGGGCAAGGAAGCGGCAGCACGAAGAACTCCGTACCCGCTACGGCCGATTGCCGAACCAGGAGCGCGAATATATCTGGCCGCGGGATGACCGGCAAGCGGTTGAACGGGCGCGGGCGGATGAGGATCTCTTGCTGCAGGGAGAAACCTCGTGGGAAGTGATATTTCGCGTACAGGATCGGGCGTCTGTGCTGGCTTTGCTGCAGGAACTGGAGCAGGTGGCGGAGATGGAGGAGGATCGCGAACAAGCGTTGTTGGAAACATTGACCCGCCAGTTGGCGCTTTTCATCGATCGGTTCCGCGGATGTGAAGCTGCATGGGGACGATTGGATTGGCTTGTCAGCTGCATCCTGACGGCCCAGCGGCTTGGTTGGTCGTTTCCGATTTGGTCGGAAGGGCGCTGGGAGATGAAAAACGGCTTCCACCCGCTACTGGCGGACACGCTGCGGCAAAAAGGCCGGCAGGTGACCCCCGTATCCTTTTCACTCGCAGAAGGAGTAACGGTTCTCACCGGACCGAACATGGGCGGGAAGACGGTTGCCCTGCGGACCGCCGGGTTGCTGCAGGCGCTGGCACAGCACGGGATGCCGGTGCCGGCCGAGGCGTTCTGGTTTCAGCCGGTCGACCGGGTTCGGTTCGTCGGGGGAGATCCGCAGTCGATGGAAAATGGACTGTCCACATTCGGCGGCGAGATCTCGCGTCTAGCGGATATACTGGGCCCGCTTGGGCGACCTACGGTCGTTCAACGCCCAGACAGAGTGCTGCTGTTGCTGGATGAGGTGGGACGTGCCACCAACCCGATGGAGGGGGAGGCGTTGGCGGTTGGACTGACCCGATTTTTGCATGGGTCGGAGTGGATCGTGCTGTTTGCCACTCATTATGCCGGAGTTGCGGAAGTGGCGGCGGCAGAAGGGATGCTGCGCTGGCGAGTGGCCGGCCTGTCCGACCACCGGATCGTCCCGGCCGACTCTGCCTCCGTGCAATGGGAATCCTTGTCCATTGCCGAAACAATGGGACTGCCGCCGGAGATCATCGCCCGCTCGCGGGAATGGCTCTCTGCGATAGAAGCGGATTGCAACAGGAGGGGAGGACGCACATGAGCAAATTGCATCTCGATTCGAACATGATCGATCGCGCGCGCCGCGCCGCGTCCGCGATTGCGGACGACGTGGTGCGGTTTATCGAGCGGCGCACGACGGTTGCGGTGGAGCGGACCGTGCTCCGGCTGTTCGGACTGGACGGCGTTGATGCGGACGGGGTGCCGCTGCCGAATGTGGTGGTCGATCATGTGAAAGAACAAGGCCGGCTGCCGGAAGGGGTGGCCCGTCCGCTGGCCAATGCGCTGCTGCAAACGGGCTGGAGCGTGCAGGAAGTGGGGGAAGCGGTCGCCAGCGGCAGCTTGAACCTGTTTGAGACAGAGCAGGCTCCGGAAGCGAAGATTCGGGAAAAAGCGGCCGAACTGGCGCATGCCGCTTTGCGGCGGATTCGCGAAAACCGCCGCCGGCGCGAGCAGCTGATCGAAAAATACGGCGATCGCCCGCAGCCGTACCTGTACGTGATCGTGGCAAGCGGCAACATCTATGAGGACGTGGTGCAGGCGCGGGCAGCCGCCCGGCAGGGGGCGGATATCATCGCTGTCATCCGCTCGACGGGACAGTCGCTGCTGGACTATGTTCCGTACGGTCCGACGACGGAAGGATTTGGGGGAACGTATGCCACCCAGGCCAATTTTCAGATTATGCGCCAGGCATTGGATGAGGTCGGCGAGGAACTGGGGAGGTACATCCGGCTTTGCAACTATTGTTCCGGGCTGTGCATGCCGGAGATCGCCGCGATGGGAGCGCTCGAGCGGCTGGACGTGATGCTGAATGACGCTTTGTACGGCATTTTGTTCCGTGACATCAACATGCAGCGGACGCTGGTCGACCAGAATTTTTCGCGGATGATCAACGCGTATGCGGGCGTGATCATCAACACCGGGGAGGATAACTATCTGACGACGGCTGATGCCGTAGAGGCGGCCCATACGGTGCTGGCTTCCCAGTTTATCAACGAACAGCTTGCGTTTCGGGCGGGGATGCCGGAAGAACAGATGGGGCTTGGCCACGCGTTCGAGATGAACCCCGATCTTGAGGACGGGTTTCTGCTAGAACTGGCGCAGGCGCAGATGGCGCGGGAGATTTTTCCGCGGGCGCCGCTGAAGTATATGCCGCCAACCAAGCATATGACAGGCAATATTTTCCGCGGCCACGTACAGGATGCACTGTTTAACATGGTCGGCATCATGACTGGCCAGGGCATTCAACTGTTGGGCATGATGACCGAGGCGATTCATACGCCGCTGATCCACGAGCGACACCTGTCGATCGAAGCGGCCAAGTATATTTTTACCAATGCGCGCCATCTGCAGGATGAGATCGAGTTCAAAAAAGACGGGATCATCGCCCGGCGGGCGCAACAGGTGCTGGCGGAAGCAACCGGACTGCTGGAGGAAATTCGATCGATCGGGCTGTTTGCCGCGCTGGCGAAAGGCGTGTTTGCCGATGTGAAGCGGACCCCGACCGGCGGTAAGGGGCTGGAGGGTGTTTTCGAGCGGGCGGACAGCTACTACAACCCGATCGAGGAACTGCTGCGGCAGGAATTGCACCTGGCGAAGGAGGAGTCTGCATGAAAGCGGACCTGACGCGGATACGTCCATACGGTGATACGCTGGATGACGGGATGGTGCAGCTCAGTTTTTCGCTGCCGATCCCTTATGGGGACGAAGCAAAGGAAGCAGCCCGCCAGCTTGCCGTGAAAATGGGACTGGCTGAGCCGCAGGTGGTGCACGCCGCTGATATCGGGGAAGGCGTTACGTTTTTCGTGCTGTTCGGGAAGTGCCGCCACACGGTGGACGTGACGCAAATCAAGGTAGTGAAGGCAAAAGCAAAACGGATGAATTTTAAGGAAATCAACGAGTATATCCAGACGCATATCGGCCGCAAGATCGTGGTGATCGGCGCCTGCACCGGAACGGACGCGCACACGGTGGGGATCGACGCAATCATGAACATGAAAGGGTACGCCGGCGAGTATGGGCTGGAGCGCTATCCGATGATTGACGCGTACAACCTGGGAGCGCAGGTGGAAAATGAGGAACTGCTTGCCAAGGCGATCGAGCTGAACGCCGACGCGATTCTGGTATCGCAGGTGGTGACGCAGAAGGATGTCCACTTGCCGAACTTGACGAGGTTGGTCGATCTGCTGGAAGCGGAAGGGATGCGCTCGAAAGTCGTGCTGGTCTGCGGCGGACCGCGCATCTCGCATGAACTGGCGCTGGAATTGGGCTATGACGCCGGTTTCGGTCCGGGAACGCTGGCGCCCGATGTGGCTTCGTTCATCGTTCAGGAATTGGCGCAAAGATTGCGAAAAACTTCGTAAGACGGATTATAAGGCGATGCAGCCGCATCCGCGGGGCAAAATCCTGAATGGGCATTCATTTTTCCGTTCGCAAATCTTCTAGTAATGCGGTATATGTATTACTAGGAGATTCTATTTTTTTATTGGGAATCGACCGAACGTTTGATTCGTGGCATGGAATGATCGAGGTTTATTTTTAATCCAAATCAGAAGGAGTGAAAAGATGTGGAACTGGTTCGCATCCTTTTGTTTCTGGCGGTTGCCGGCGTGTCCATCTACCTGTTCTGGACTGCGCTGTATCGCAAATACCAATATCTGATGCTCGGACGGCCGGAATCGCGGCCGGACAATCAGGATGAGCGGATCCGCTCGATCTTCCGGGATGTGTTCGGCCAGGCGAAAGTACTTGCTGAGCCGGCAGGTCTCGGCCATTTCTTCATCTTCTGGGGATTTATCGTCCTGTCATTCGGCACGTTGGAGTTTGTGGCCCATCACATTTTCGGCGGCCACCTGCCGTGGATCGGGCAGGCCAACTGGTTCGTGTTTGTGCATGAACTGTTCTCCCTGCTGGTGTTGGTGGCGATTCTGATTGCGGCCGGCCGGCGCTATTTCTGGCGGCCGATGCGGCTCGACCAAACGGCGGAAGCGTACATCATTCTCGGGCTGATCGGCGGTCTTGTGGTCACCGACCTGACCGTGATGGGGCTGGAAGTGGCGATCACCGGCAAAGACCCCGGTTGGGTGTCGCCAGTGGCATCCTGGTTGGGCGGCGTTTTTGCCGGCGGCAATGAAACAGTGCTTCGCGTATTCAAGGAGATCTTTGTTTGGGCGCATCTGGCGATTTTGTTCGGATTCCTGATTTTTATTCCGCGTTCCAAGCATTTGCACATGATTGCGGCGGGAATCAATACGTACTTCCGGCGGCTGACGCCGCACGGTCGGCTGCGCACGCTCGATCTGTCAGACGAGTCGGTTGAGGAGTTCGGCGTCGGCCGGATCGACCAGTTTACCTGGAAGCAATTGCTGGACGGATATGCCTGCACCGAGTGCGGACGCTGCCATGTCAACTGTCCGGCGACATTGAGCGGCAAGCCGCTGTCTCCCAAGTACCTGATCCTGAAAATGCGCGACCACCTGACAGAAGTAGGCGACCGCTTCCTGGCGCAAAAAATGGCTGCAGCAACTGGCGTGCCGGGTGCAAATCTGGAAGTCGCGGCTTCGGCCGAGGCGGAAGAACTGCCGATGCTGATGGGCAACGTGTACAGCGAAGACGAGATCTGGGCCTGCACCACCTGCCGTGCGTGTGAAGAGGCGTGCCCGGTGTACAACGAGCATGTCGACAAAATCATCGACCTGCGGCGCTGGATGGTGCTGACGGAAGGAAAAGCGAACGCGGAAATCAACCGCGCGTTCCAAAACCTCGAGCGCCAGTCGAACGAGTGGGGCCAAAACCGCAACACCCGCGCCGACTGGGCAAAAGACCTGGACGTGCGCACCATGGCGGAAGTCGACGGACAAGTGGAGTATCTGTACTATGTGGGATCGGCCTGTTCGTTTGACTCGCGCAACCAGAAAATCGCCCGCGCGTTTGTCAATTTGCTGAACAAAGCGGGCGTCGACTTCGCGATCCTCGGGAAAGAAGAGGAAAGCGACGGGGATTCCGCGCGCAGACTGGGCAACGAGTTCCTGTTCCAGGCGTTGGCGGAAGCGAATGTTGAAATTTTCAAAGCATATAACGTAAAGAAGATCGTAACCACCGATCCGCACGCGTATAACACATTCAAAAACGAGTATCCAGAATTTGGTCTGGAGGGGGTCGAGGTGATCCACGCGACCGAACTGCTGGCGCGGCTGATCGACGAAGGGAAGCTGGTGCCGACGAAGGAAGTGAACGAGATCATCACCTATCACGACTCCTGCTACCTGGGCCGTTACAACGGCATTTATTCGGCGCCCCGCTATATCCTGGAAAAGATTCCGGGTGTGAAAGTGGTGGAGATGGAGCGCAACAAAGAGCGCGGCATGTGCTGCGGGGCAGGCGGCGGCTCGTTCTGGAAGGAAGAATTGAAAGGCACCGACCGGATCAACGTGCTGCGGACGGAGCAGGCGCTGGAAACCGGCTGCACCGCGATCGGCACCGCATGTCCGTTCTGCATGACGATGATGATTGACGGCACGAAAGCGAAAGGCGTCGAAGACAGTATCAACACCTACGACGTGGTGGAATTGCTTGACATGTCAGTGGCTTAAGGCCTGTGCCGCGTGTAACCCGCGGGGATATATGGGTCCCCACCAAAGGAGCCGGAATAAGCTGCGAAGATGGATCGCTCGTCGTTACTTATGTTCAGGGCGATCCGCTTCTAGAGCGTGGGAATCAGCTGCGAAAATCGGTTTGCTTTGGTGGTGGCGTGTGGGAGGTATTGAAATGCGTAATACGGTGATTGTGAGTGCGGCGAGGACGCCGTTTGGGCGGTTTGGCGGGGCTCTGGCACCGCTGTCGGCAGTTGAGCTGGGAGCGGTGGCGATCCGCGGTGCGTTGGAGCGGGCCGGCGTGTCACCTGACCAGGTCGAGGAAGTGCTGATGGGCATGGTGCTGCAGGGCGGCGCCGGGCAGATTCCGTCCCGGCAGGCGGCGGTCAAGGCGGGGCTGCCGTGGTCGACCCCGACGGAAACGATCAACAAAGTGTGCGCGTCCGGCATGCGCGCCGTCACGCTGGCCGACCAGATCATTCGCTCCGGAGACGCGGACGTTGTGGTCGCCGGCGGCATGGAGTCGATGTCAAACGCGCCCTACGCGCTCCCGAACGGACGTTGGGGAATGCGCATGGGAGATGGCCCGCTGCTCGATCTGATGATCTATGACGGACTGCGCTGCGCATTCCACGATGTGCACATGGCGGTGCACGGTTCGGTCGTCGCCGCCGAATTCGGCATCACACGGGAAGCACAGGATGCGTGGGCGCTGCGTTCCCATCAGCGGGCGATTGCGGCGATCGAGGCGGGCCGCATGGCGGAAGAGATCGTGCCGGTAGAAGTGCCCGGCAAAAAAGGTGCGACGGTGGTCGACACCGATGAAGCGCCCCGCCGCGACACCTCGTTGGAAAAACTGGCTGCGCTGCCGCCCGTTTTCAAGCAGGACGGCACGATTACCGCCGGCAATGCGCCGGGCGTGAACGACGGGGCTGCCGCCCTGGTGCTGATGTCGGAAGAGCGGGCGAAAGCGGAAGGCAAGCAGCCGCTGGCCAAAATCTTGGGACACGCGGAAGTGGCGGCCGAGGCACCGTACATCGCGACCACGCCGGCGCTTGCCATTCAGAAACTGCTGCAAAAAACGGGCTATCAGCTGTCCGGCATCGACCTGTTTGAAGTGAACGAGGCGTTTGCCGCAGTCACCTTGACATCGGGCAAAATCATCGGCTGGGACGAGGAAAAAGTCAATGTCAACGGCGGCGCGATCGCACTCGGTCATCCGATCGGCGCAAGCGGCGCGCGGATTATCGGTGCGCTCGTCTACGAGCTGCGGCGGCGCGGCGGCGGCCTCGGCATTGCAGCGATCTGTTCCGGGGCTGCGCAGGGCGATGCGATTTTGCTGCGGGTGGAGTAAACGGTTCAATTCAAGTAAGGAGGAGCGACATGGACATTCAAAAAATCCTGGTTGTCGGAGCCGGCCAAATGGGCAGCGGCATCGCGCAAGTGGCCGCGCAGGCGGGTTTTGAAGTGATTCTCAATGATCTGCAGGATGAATTTGTGCAGCGCGGCCTGAACACGATCGCGAAAAACTTGTCGCGTGACGTAGAGAAAGGCCGCAAGACGGAAGCGGAGAAACAGGCGGTTCTCGGCCGCATCCGGCCGTCGACCGATCTGGCGGACGCAGGCGATGTGCAGTTGGTGATCGAAGCGGCAGTCGAAAACATGGAAATCAAGTGCGATATTTTCCGCAAACTGGACGCCATTGCGCCGGCGGGAACGATCCTCGCGACCAACACGTCTTCGCTGCCGATCACGGAGATTGCGGCCGTTACCAAGCGGCCGGAATTGGTCATCGGCATGCACTTCATGAACCCGGTGCCGGTGATGAAGCTGATTGAAGTCATCCGGGGGCTCGCAACGAGCGACGAAACGTTCCGTACGATTGAAGATCTATCGAAAAAATTGGGCAAAGTGCCGGTGGAAGTCAACGATTTTCCGGGATTTGTCTCGAACCGGATCCTGCTGCCGATGATCAACGAAGCGATCTACTGTGTCTATGAAGGGGTGGCGACGCCGGAAGCGATCGATGAAGTGATGAAGCTCGGCATGAACCACCCGATGGGGCCGCTGACCCTGGCCGATTTTATCGGATTGGACACCTGCCTTGCGATCATGGAAGTGCTGCATGAAGGGCTGGGCGACTCGAAATACCGGCCGTGCCCGCTGCTCCGCAAGTATGTGAAGGCAGGCTGGCTGGGCAGAAAAACGGGCCGCGGATTCTACGTATATGAAAACCAGGGAGGGAACAGGGGATGAACTTTGAACATCTGCTGTTTGCCGTCGAGGATGGGATCGCCACCGTCACGCTGAACCGCCCGAAAGCGCTCAACGCGCTGAATTCCGCTTTGCTGACGGAGCTGTCCGAACTGGTCGACGCGATTGCGAAAGATGCGTCGATTGGCGCGGTGATCCTCACCGGAGCGGGCGAAAAAGCGTTCGTGGCAGGCGCCGACATCGCCGAAATGCAGGGCAAGACGCCGCTGGAAGCGCGCGCATTTTCGCAGTTTGGCAACTCGGTGTTTTCCAAAATCGAGCGCATGCCGCAGCCGGTCATCGCTGCAGTCAACGGATTCGCGCTCGGCGGCGGATGCGAACTGGCGATGGCGTGCGACATTCGGATTGCGAGCACCCATGCAAAATTCGGGCAGCCGGAAGTGAATCTGGGAATCGTCGCCGGATTTGGCGGCACGCAGCGCTTGCCGCGGCTGGTGGGACCGGGGATCGCGAAAGAGCTGCTGATGACAGGCGACATGATCACTGCCGAACGGGCTGCTCAAATCGGTCTGGTCAATCATGTGGTGGAACCGGCTGAGCTGTTGCCGAAGGCGCAGGAGATCGCGGCGAAAATGCTGTCCAAAGGGCCGTTTGCCGTCCGGTTCAGCAAAAAACTGGTGAACGAAGGCATCAACATGGATCTGGAGCGGGCGCTAGCGCTGGAATCGGAAGTGTTTGGCACGCTGTTCGGCACGGAAGACCGGCTGGAAGGCATGACGGCGTTCCTCGAGAAACGGCCGGCGAAGTTTCAAGGGAAGTAAACTTCATCACGCACATGCACATAGAGAAAAAAACAGAGAAGAGAAAAACAACGAGAGGGATAGGAGAAAGAGAAACCGGAATCCGGATTTTTTATCCATCTTACCTGATCGAGCGTTCGGTCGGTGGTGTGTCAGCTCGATCAGACCTGCAGGAGGGACGCAGATTGAATTTCGCGTTGACGCAAGAACAGCAGGATATACGGGATATGGTGCGTCAATTCGCACAGAAGGAAATCGCTCCCCGAGCGGCACAAATCGATGAGGAAGACCGGTTTCCCCGCGACATCATCCGGAAAATGGGGGAACTGGGGCTGCTGGGCATTCCGATCCCGGAAGAATGGGGAGGCGTCGGAGCCGATTTTCTTTCGTATATGCTGGCGATTGAGGAAATCTCTTACGCGAGTGCGGCGGTTGGCGTGATTCTGGCGGTGCATACGTCGGTCGCCACGATGCCGATTTTGAAGTTCGGAACAGACGAACAAAAGCGGCGCTACCTGGAAAAAATGGCAACCGGCCAACTGTTGGGCGGGTTTGCCCTGACGGAGCCGCATGCCGGGTCGGACGCTTCCCGCATCGCGACAAGGGCTGTCAAGCAGGGAGATCATTACATTTTGAACGGTTCGAAGGTGTTTATCACAAACGGCGGCGAGGCCGATTTGTACATCACGTTTGCTGTTACAGATCCGGGGGCAGGGGCGAACGGAATTTCCGCCTTCATCGTGGAAAAGGATACGCCCGGCTTCACGGTTGGCAAGAAAGAAAAGAAAATGGGGTTAAACGGATCGGCCACAGCTTCTCTGATCTTTGAAGATGCCAAAGTACCGGCGGCGCAGCTGCTGGGGCAGGAGGGCGAAGGATTCAAAATCGCTATGAGCAACCTAGATGGCGGCAGGATCGGGATTGCTGCACAGGCGTTGGGAATTGCGCGTGCTGCTTTTGACGCGGCGCTCGCCTACACCAAACAGCGTGAGCAGTTCGGCAAGCCGGTCGCCGAGTTTCAAGGCGTCCAGTTTATGCTCGCCGATATGGCGACGCGGATTGAGGCGGCTCGACTGCTGGTCTACCGGGCGGCAATGCTGCGCGATCAGGGGCTGTCGTGCAAGAAAGAAGCCTCGATGGCAAAGCTGTTTGCCACCGATACGGCGATGGCGGTGACGACCGATGCGGTGCAGCTGCACGGCGGCTACGGATATATCAAGGAGTATCCGGTCGAGCGGTATATGCGCGACGCGAAAGTGACGCAAATCTATGAAGGAACCAACCAGATTCAACGGATCGTGGTGGCCAAGAATCTGCTTTGATCCGATCACGAGGAGGAACAGGAATGAACTTTCAACTGACACCGGAACAGCAGGAAATCCGTAAGCTGGTGCGAGATTTTGCACTGAAGGAAGTCGCTCCGACAGCCGCCCAGCGCGATGAGGAAGAAGTGTTTGACCGCAAGATTTTCGACAAAATGGGGAGACTCGGACTCACGGGGATTCCCTGGCCGGAAGAGTACGGCGGCGCCGGGCTCGATTATGTATCGTACGTGATTGCGGTCGAGGAATTGTCGCGGGTGGACGCCTCCATCGGCGTTACGCTGTCGGCCCATATTTCGCTGGCGAGCTGGCCGATTTTCAAATTCGGAACGGAGGAACAAAAGCAGAAATATCTGCGTCCGCTGGCGGAAGGATCCAAAATGGGGGCATACTGTCTGACAGAACCGGGTTCCGGTTCGGATGCCGGCGCCATGCGAACGACCGCCGTGCTGTCGGAGGACGGCAGCCACTACAGATTGAACGGATCGAAAATCTTCATCACAAACGGCGGAGAGGCGGAGATCTACATCGTCTTTGCGTCGACCGACCGTTCCCAAAAAACGCGTGGCATCACCGCCTTTATCGTGGAAAAAGGATTCGAAGGATTCTCTATCGGCAAGAAGGAGAAGAAAATGGGCATCAAGTCGTCGCCGACGACCGAAGTGGTGTTTGACAACTGCAAAGTGCCTGTGGAAAACCGGCTTGGCGAAGAAGGATTCGGCTTCAAAATCGCGATGATGACGCTCGACGGCGGGCGCAACGGGATTGCGGCGCAAGCGGTCGGGATCGCCCAAGGGGCGTTTGATCTGGCGCTCGATTACGCGAAACAGCGGGAACAGTTTGGACAACCGATCGCCTCGTTCCAAGGCATGCAGTTCAAGCTGGCCGATATGGCGACGAAGATCGAAGCGGCCCGGCTGCTCACCTATCAGGCTGCATGGCTGGAATCGGCGGGGCTCCCGTACGGGAAGGCGTCCGTGATGGCGAAGCTGTTTGCCGGAGACGCGGCGATGGAAGTGACGACGGAGGCGGTGCAGGTATTCGGCGGCTATGGATATACGCGGGAATATCCGGTGGAGCGCTTCATGCGGGACGCGAAAATTACGCAAATTTATGAAGGAACGAACGAAATCCAGCGCGTGGTGATCGCCAACCACCTGCTGAAAGAAAAGTGAGACAGCGAACGGAAAATTCGCTACAATGAAGAACGGACCCCTTGCAGGGGTCCTGAATTTTACCCCTGCAGGCGGTATGCGGCTCGCGGCCGTCGTGCTGCCGGGAGCGCTTACAACGGGGCCTGATGTTGATTTATGCGGCACTACAGCCCTGAGACAGGTGATACGATGGAACTTGCAAAGCGGATTGTGAACGGGGATCGGCGTGCGGCGGCCCGTGCGATCACAATGATTGAAAACGACAGTCCGGACAGGCAGAAACTGCTGAAAGCATTGCATCCGAACACCGGCAACGCCTATCTGGTCGGGATCACCGGCTCGCCGGGGGCGGGCAAAAGCACGCTGACCGATCAACTGCTGTTTTGGTTGCGGAAGCAGGGATTGCAGGTCGGGGTGATCGCCGTCGATCCGACATCTCCCTTCACCGGCGGGGCGATTTTGGGAGACCGGATTCGCATGACCGGGCATTCGTTGGACCCGGGCGTGTTTATTCGTTCGATGGGGACGCGCGGCAGCCTCGGGGGACTGGCTCGCGCCACCAAGGAGGCAGTGCGGGTGCTGGACGCGTACGGGTCGGATGTGATTTTGATCGAAACGGTCGGTGTCGGACAGTCGGAACTGGATATTATGCATGTGGCCGATACGACGGTGGTGGTGCTGAACCCGACAGCGGGTGACCACATTCAGACGATGAAAGCAGGTATTATGGAAATTGCCGATGTGTTTGCGATCAACAAGGCGGATCTGCCGGGCGCGGACAAGACGGAGCGGGAAGTCAACAACATGCTCGATTTGTTGCATGATCTGGACTGGCGGCCGCCTGTGGTGCGGACGACTTCGCGCGACCCGGCGACGTTTCGTACGCTGTGGGAAGCGTGCAGCCGGCATCGCGAGTATCTTGTGCAGAGCGGCCATTGGGGGCGGCGGCGGCGGCAGCGGTGGCAGGATGAGATTCTGGCGATCGCGGAACAAACACTGTCCCGGCGGATTCGCCAATCGATCGCAGCCCACCCGGACTGGCCGCAGTTGCTGCGGGAAGTGGAATCGGGCGAGAAAGATCCGTACCAAGTTGCGGATTTGGTGCTGGAGTGGTATAATACGACAATCAGCCGACCCTGATTCGGATTCATTGTTGGAATTCCTGATAAGGAGTGTACCCTGGATGGCGGAAGCTGCAAGCACACTGAAACAGTTGAGTGCAGATGAAGTGAAGGAAATGGCGTTGGTTGACCTGGCATACGAAATCCTGCGGGAGGTCAACAAACCGTTGCATTACCGGGATCTCATGCAGGAAGTGGCTAACCTGCGCGGCATGTCGGAAGAAGACATCCAAGCGGTCCTCGGCATGCTGTACACCGAGATCAACATCGACGGACGGTTTCTGTGCATCGGCAACAACACTTGGGGTCTCAAACGCTGGTATCCGGTCGACAAAACGGTCGAGAAGTCGGTTGCCGGCAAGAAATTCATTCGTAAAGATGGCGATGATGATCTGTACGAGGATGAAGACGAGGACCTGTACCTTGAGGATGAACTGGAAGAGGAAGAGGAACTCGACTACGACGGTGACGATGAGGACGCAGATCTCGATTATGACGAACTGGACGAACTGGATGACGAAGTCGACGAGTTTGCCGATGACGTGACGGAGGAAGAGGAAGAGATCATCGAAGACGAGGACGAGGATTATTAAAAGAGGATTATGAACAATGGATCGCCTGCCCCTCTTGACAGGCTCTGTTTGCCACGGTAAGATACATGAGGATAGAGACGGAACGGAAAACTAAAAAAGCCGAACGATCCAGGCTGGGCCTGCGAAAGCGGCTTTTTAGTTTTTTTTTGTTCAGAGACGAACAGAGAACATATGTTTGGGGGCAATTGCATGGCGAAATATATATTTGTGACGGGCGGCGTGGTGTCATCTCTCGGCAAGGGGATTGCGGCAGCGTCCCTCGGGCGGTTGTTAAAGAACCGGGGACTGCGCGTGACGATTCAAAAATTCGACCCCTACATCAACGTCGACCCGGGGACGATGAGTCCGTACCAGCACGGGGAAGTGTTCGTGACGGACGACGGCGCGGAAACCGACCTGGATCTCGGGCATTATGAACGGTTTATCGATATCAATCTCTCCAAAAACAACAATGTGACGACCGGCAAAATCTACTGGTCGGTGATTCAAAAAGAGCGGCGCGGCGATTATCTGGGCGGAACCGTCCAAGTGATTCCTCACATCACAAACGAAATCAAAGAGCGTGTGTTTGTCGCCGGTGAAGATGCAGACGTCGTGATCACCGAGATCGGCGGAACGGTCGGCGACATCGAAAGTCTGCCGTTTTTGGAGGCGATCCGCCAGATCAAGAGCGATGTGGGGCGCAACAATGTGATGTATCTGCATGTCACGTTGATCCCGTATCTGGGCAAGGCGGGTGAGATCAAGACCAAGCCGACGCAGCATTCGGTCAAGGAATTGCGCAGCATCGGCATCACCCCGCACGTGATCATCTGCCGAACGGAACGCCCGTTGTCGATGGATGTGAAGCGCAAAATCGCCCTGTTCTGCGACACCGATCCGGAAGCGGTGATTGAATCGCGTGATGCGGAATCGCTGTATGATGTGCCCCTGCTGTTCCAGGAGCAGGGGCTCGATGAGATCGTCGTCCGCCATTTAGGCCTCGATTGCCCACCGGCTGACATGACGGAATGGAAAGAACTCGCCTACCGTGTGAAAAATCTGAAGCAGAAGGTGAAAATTGCGTTGGTCGGCAAATATGTCGCGCTGCGCGATGCCTACATTTCGGTCGCCGAGGCCCTGTATCACGCCGGTTTTGCGAACGACTCGCAAGTCGAGATCGACTGGATTCATTCGGAAGATGTGACAGAAGCGAATGTGGCCGAACTGCTGAAGGATTGCGACGGCATTTTGGTTCCGGGCGGATTTGGTGACCGGGGCATCGAAGGAAAAATTCTGGCCGCCAAATATGCGCGCGAGAACAAGGTTCCCTACCTGGGCATCTGCTTGGGGATGCAGATCGCAGTCATCGAATTCGCTCGTCATGTGGCAGGACTGCGAGGAGCCAATTCGTCCGAGATCAACGAATTCACCGACTATCCGGTGATCGACCTGCTGCCGGAGCAAAAAGAGATCGAAGACAAAGGCGGCACGATGCGGCTCGGATCGTATCCTTGCGTGCTGATTCCGAACACGAAAGCGTTCGCGGCATACGGGTGCTCCACCATCCATGAACGCCACCGCCACCGGTATGAGTTCAACAACGAGTACCGCGAACAGTTGACGCAGGCAGGCCTGGTCATCTCCGGAACGTCGCCGGATGGCAGGCTGGTGGAAATCATCGAACTGGCGGACCATCCCTGGTTTGTGGCCTCCCAGTTCCACCCGGAGTTCACTTCCCGGCCGAACCGGCCGCAGCCGCTGTTCCGTGACTTTATCAAAGCTGCCCTGCAATACCGCAAATAGAGACTATAACAACATAGAGGCTATAAATCGATATTTTTTGCAAACTCGCCCGAGCGGCGGGTTTTTTTGTTCCCGTTCGACACTGATGCCGGCGAATCGACAGGAATAGACAGGCGGCACATAAAGGATTTTTTGTCAAATAATCGAATACAATTCATATGAACTGCAGGCCGTAGTCTGCGATCGGAAGGGGATGCGGGGATGGCAAAGAAAGTGCTGGTCGTCGACGATCAATACGGGATTCGCGTTTTGCTCAATGAGGTGCTGGAAAAAGACGGATACCAGGTGTTTCAGGCGCCAAACGGCCCGACCGCGCTCGAAATCGTGAAAACCAGCAAACCGGATCTGGTGCTGCTGGACATGAAAATCCCGGGCATGGACGGGCTCGAGATCCTGCGGCAGATCCGTGTGATTGAGCCAAATTTGAAAGTGATCATGATGACCGCCTACGGCGAACTGGATCTGATCAAGGAAGCGATGGCGCTGGGTGCGCTGACCCATTTTACAAAACCTTTCGATATCGATGAATTGCGAAAAAAAGTGAAAGAAGAACTGGTCATGCAGGAGGTTTGAATGGATGAAAGTCACACTGCGGCAGCGAATGAGCCAACATGATGCCCACTACGGCGGGCAACTGGTGGATGGTGCGCGGATCCTTGGGCTGTTTGGCGATGCGGCCACCGAGCTGCTGATTCGCCATGACGGCGATGAGGGGCTGTTCGTCGCATATGAGACGGTCGAATTCAAGTCGCCGGTGTTTGCCGGCGACTATCTCGAAGTGGTCGGGGAAATCACGCGGGTCGGCAACTCCTCGCGTGCGATGGAATTTTACGCGTACAAAGTGATCCGGGCGAATATCGACCCCGCGGTGCCGTCCGCTGCGGAAGTCATCGATCCCCCCGAATTGGTGTGCTATGCACGCGGCACTTGTGTGGTGCCGAAGGATAAACAGCGTCTGCAGCGTTCGTGACGCTGCTAGAACAGGCGGGAGGAGGTAGAATGTGGAAAAGCTGATCATCACATGCGCGTTGACGGGAGCGGAAGTGACGAAGCATGACAACCCGAATCTACCCGTCACTCCGGAGGAAATTGCGAAAGCGGCGATGGAAGCCCGGCAGGCCGGTGCTTCCGTCGTGCATCTGCACGCGCGGCGTGAGGATGGTGCCCCCACCCAAGACATGGGGGTGTACGCGGAGATCATGCGGCGGATTCGGGAGTCGGGAAACGACGTCATTTTGCAGGTGTCGACAGGAGGGGCTGTCGGCATGACGCCCGACGAACGGATTCAGCCGGTCGCACTGCGGCCGGAGATGGCGACTTTAACGATGGGGTCGGTCAATTTCGGGAATGACGTGTTTCTCAATCCACCTGCCATGGTCGAACAATTTGCGCGAACGATGCGGGATTATGACGTACTGCCGGAATTGGAAATTTTCGACGCGGGCATGATAACAAACGCTACCCGTCTGATCAAAAAAGGGCTGGTGCCGGAACGGGCGCCATTCGATTTTGTGATGGGGGTGCCGGGTGGCATCCCGGGGACGCCGCGCGATCTGCTGTTTTTGGTCGAGTCGCTGCCGCCAGGGGCGAGGTGGTCGGTTGCCGGCGTCGGGCGGGCGCAACTGCCGCTTGCGACGATGGCGATTGTGCTGGGCGGTCATGTGCGGGTGGGATTCGAGGACAATATTTATTATCAAAAGGGAGTGCTGGCGGAAAGCAACGCCCAACTGGTGGCGAGGATCGTCCGCCTGGCCAACGAATTGGGGCGGGAAGTGGCAACGCCTGACGAAGCGCGAGAGATGCTTGGAATTCCTGCGAAATCGTGATAAAATAGATAGGATATCAAAAGAATTCGTATGCTGGAGCAGGAGGGGTACATAATGGCATTTGCATCGTTTAAAGAGGTGCTGACCGACGGTCTGAAAAACGGCTATGCGGTCGGCCAGTTCAACGTCAACAACCTGGAGTTTTTGCAGGCGATCGTCGAAACTGCGGAAGAAGAGCGCTCGCCGGTGATTCTTGGCGTGTCGGAAGGCGCGATGAAATACATGAACATCGAATATACGGTGGCTATGGCGAAAGCGGCTGCCGAGAAAGCGACCGTGCCGGTGATCCTGCACCTCGACCACGGTTCGTCGTACCAGGTGGTGCTCAAGTGCATCCGCGCCGGATTCTCGTCGATCATGATCGACGCTTCCCACTATCCGCTGGAAGAAAATATTGCCAAGACGAAGCAGGTGGTCGATGCCTGTCATACGCTCGGGATTGACGTCGAGGGCGAACTGGGGCGGATCGGCGGCGTCGAGGACGACATCACAGTCGATGAGCGGGAAGCGACCCTGGCACGGCCGGAAGAAGCGGTGCGGCTGGTGCAGGAAACGGGCATCGATGCGCTCGCCCCGGCGATCGGTTCCGCGCACGGTCTGTACAAAGGCGATCCGGAGCTCGATTTTGACCGGTTGGCCAAAATTCGCGACCTGACGGGCGTTCCGTTGGTTCTGCACGGCGGCTCCGGCATCCCGGATGAGGACATCCGCAAGGCGATCTCGCTCGGCGTGGCCAAGATCAACGTGAACACGGAAAGCCAAGTGGCGTTCACCAAGAAGGTGCGCGAACTGCTGGACAAAGACCCGAACCTGTATGACCCGCGCAAATACCTCGGACCGGCGAGGGAAGCGATCAAGCAGGTGGTCCGCGAGAAAATCCGCCTGTTCGGATCGAATAATCGCGCCTGATTTGTCGAACCATACAGGGAAAGTTCAATCCAACGTCCGATTCAAGAGCGAATGGGAGTCCGTTCGGAGCGGACTCCCGATTTTGCGCAAAAGGGGAACGAGCAGTATGAAGTTTTTTATTGATACAGCGAATGTGGAAGAAATTCGCCAGGCCAATGACATGGGCATTCTGTCCGGCGTCACCACCAACCCGAGCCTGGTGGCGAAGGAAGGCCGCGATTTTATGCAGGTGCTGAAAGAGATCCTGCAAATCGTCGACGGCCCGGTATCGGCAGAAGTGATTTCGCTTGATGCCAAGGGAATGCTGGAAGAAGGCATGAAGTTTGCCGAGCTGCACGAAAATATCACAGTCAAGGTGCCGATGACGGCGGAAGGGCTGAAGGCGGTCAAAGAATTCGCGGCAAAAGGGATCAAGACCAACGTCACCCTGATTTTCTCCGCAAACCAGGCGCTGCTGGCCGCCCGTGCCGGTGCCACCTTTGTTTCGCCGTTTGTCGGGCGGCTGGATGACATCTCGCAGGACGGCATGCAACTGGTGCGCGACATTGCCGACATCTTCCGGATTCACGATATCAAGACGGAGATCATCGCCGCCTCGATCCGCCATCCGATGCACGTGACGGAAGCGGCGCTGGCCGGCGCACATATCGCAACTTGTCCGTACTCGGTGCTCGAGCGGATGATCAAACACCCGCTGACCGATCAGGGAATCGAACGGTTCCTGGCAGACTGGGGCAAGCGCAAGGCGTAAAACAGTCGATGAAAGCACCCACCACCGGCGGGTGCTTTTCGGCGTTCCAAGAGGTGATCCATGTGGTGTACGGTGCGGCTTTTATCGCCTTGTTGGCATCGGTGACGGCGCTGGTGTTTGCCTGGAAACTGCTGCAGCGATTTCAGCAGCGGAGGACAAGCAGTTTTCTCTGGTGGTCCGTCTCGATGATCCTCTATTCGCTGGCCGCGTTTGGCGAATTTTACGGCTTGTTGTTCGGCATGAATGTGCCTGTGTACAAAGCGTATTATTTTGCGGCCGTCTCATTGGTGGCTGTGATGGCGGTTGGACAGGTTTATTTTCTTTCACAAAAATGGGGACGCGTCTTTCTTGGCCTGACTTCTGCGGGATTGCTCGCGTTTCTGGTGCACATCGCAACTGTTGCGGTGGACGAGTCGGTGCTTGCACAGACGGGCACGGTGATCGGGGGAGACGCGATGCCGAAAGTGATTCGCACCATATACCCGCCCATTTTGTCGGGAATCGGCGGTACCGTCCTGCTGCTTGGCGCCGCGTGGTCCTGGTGGAAGACGCGCAGGCGGCAGCCGCTGATGGTGGTTGCCGGCTCGTTGGTGCTGATGGTGGTCGGTCGCCTGGCCAAACTCGGGTATCCGGAGTGGCTGCCGCTCGGTGAACTGATCGGCATCAGCGTCATGTACTATGGTGTACTGCAAACCAAGCAAAACGAAGTCTCGCAATCGGCGCCGACTACGGTATAATGGGGACAGGCTGAAGGTGAAAGGAGATTGAACTGCAGATGATGGATGCAAATCAGATTATCGAATTTATCCGTACCAGCGAGAAAAAAACGCCGGTCAAGGTGTATATAAAAGGCGATCTGGCGGGCATCGATTTTGGTGCTTCTACGAAAACGTTTATCAGCGGAAACGTTGGCGTTGTGTTTGGCGAATGGAAAGACATTCAACCGGTGATGGAAGCCAACAAGGACAAAATCGCGGATTATGTGATTGAAAACGACCGCCGCAATTCGGCGATTCCGCTGCTAGATACAAAAAATATCCACGCGCGGATTGAGCCCGGTGCGATTATCCGTGATCAGGTGACGATCGGCAACAACGCGGTGATTATGATGGGGGCGGTCATCAACATCGGTGCGGTGATCGGCGAAGGCACGATGATCGACATGAACGCGGTGGTCGGCGGCCGCGGTACGATCGGGAAAAATTGCCACATTGGAGCGGGCGCCGTGATCGCCGGCGTGATCGAACCGCCGTCGGCGAAACCGGTTGTGATCGAGGACGATGTGGTGGTGGGAGCGAACGCGGTGATACTGGAAGGCGTTCGCGTCGGCAAAGGGTCCGTGGTGGCAGCCGGTGCGATCGTCGTCGACGATGTGCCGGAAAACGTTGTTGTAGCCGGCGTCCCGGCCCGCGTGATCAAACAGATCGACGAAAAAACGAAGTCGAAGACGGAGATCAAGCAGGAACTGCGCCAATTGTAAGTGGAGCGGACATCCCGGAGTGGCGTCCGCATCAATAAAAAACTGTCCGAAAAAAGGCCACGCGCTGTGGGAAGGCGTGTGCGCTTGCGCTCTTTCGTACCGGAAGCGGACCATCTTTGGAAAAAAGGAGGCTGGGGGATGACGACAGCACAGCCTTTTGTCGAGATTCGCAGGCGGCTGCACCAAATCCCGGAACCGGGGTTTGCCGAGTTTAAAACACAGCGGTTGCTGCTGGATACCATTGCGACTCTGCCGCAACAGCGAATCGAAGTAAAAACTTGGCGTACCGGCATCCTGGTCCGGGTGAAGGGGAGCAACCCGACGAAACGGATCGGCTACCGGGCCGATATGGACGGGCTGCCGATCACGGAAGAGACTTCCTACGAGTTTCGTTCCACCCACCCTGGCTACATGCATGCATGTGGCCATGATATGCATATGGCGATCGGGCTTGGCGTCTTGGCCCATTTTGTGCAGAATCCGATCGCGGACGACCTGATCGTGATTTTTCAGCCGGCGGAAGAAGGACCGGGCGGTGCCAAACCGATGCTGGAATGCGCCGAATTTGCCGAATGGCGGCCGGACTGCATGTTCGCGCTGCATATCGCGCCTGAATATCCGGTGGGAACGATCGCGACGCGGCCCGGTATTTTATTCGCCAACACGTCCGAATTGTTTATCGACCTGACGGGAACCGGCGGCCATGCGGCGTTCCCGCACAAGGCGAACGACATGGTGGTGGCGGCCGCTCACCTGCTGACACAGCTGCAAACGATCGTTTCTCGTAACGTGGACCCGCTCGATTCGGCGGTCATCACCGTGGGCAAGATCGAGAGCGGCACGCGGCAGAATATCATCGCGGAAACAGCTCGGCTGGAGGGCACCATCCGCACGCTGTCGGTCGAATCGATGCAAAAAATCAAACAACGCATCGAGACGGTTGTCAAAGGCATTGAAACAGGGTTCGACTGCCAAGCGAACATTGACTATGGCGCGAATTACCGGCAGGTGTACAATGACGAGCGGTTAACCCGCGAGTTTATGAATTGGGTACGGGAGAGCCGGATCGTCCAGCTAGTGGAATGCCGGGAAGCGATGACCGGCGAGGACTTTGGTTATTTTCTGGCGGAAATCCCGGGTTTTATGTTCTGGCTCGGCGTCGATACGCCATATGGACTGCATCATTCGAAAATCGAGCCGGACGAGCGGGCGATCGGAGTGGCGATCGATCTGCTGACCCGGTACATCGCCTGGAAATCGGGAAACTGACAGATATGAATCGGATCAAAAGGCAAACCTGAGTTTTCGGGTTTGCTTTTTTTATGGTTCAGAGATCCGCCTTCAAATCTTATGAAGGGGGAGAACAGTGGGACTGCTGTACGTTCCCCGCTTATTATTCCACAAATCATAATCATTACGATTTCTGTTGACGCAAAGATCGAGCATGCTCTATACTGGGTTTGTGATAAATAGTATTGATTACGATTTATACAATTCGGGAGGAAGATTCGGATGCAAAAGCTGTGGAAAAAGATGCGGGCTGCCTGGGTCGCCGCTTTGCTGCTGACATTGTCGGCGGGGTGTTCAACCGCCAAGCCACAATCGGCCCCGGCAGCGCAAGACGGGAAGAAACTGCAGGTAGTGGCGAGTTTTTATCCATTGGCCGATTTTGCGAAAAATGTAGGCAAGGATCTGGCGGATGTCCGCAACCTGGTGCCGCCGGGAGTGGAGCCGCATGACTGGGAACCGAAACCAAACGACATGAAAACCATTTCACAGGCGAACGTCTTTATTTACAACGGAGCCGGCTTTGAGCCGTGGATCGACAAAGTGCTGGCAAGTGTGGACCAATCGAAGCTGGTGGTGGTCGACGCAAGCGGTGGTATCGACTTGCTGAAATCGCAGGAGCAGGACGTACACGGACAGGATGAGCAGAAAAATGAGCAGAAACAGGATCAGCACCCGGATGCGCATGAACATCGCCATGGAGAATACGACCCGCATATCTGGCTCGATCCGGTGAACGCCCAGAAGCAGGTGCAGCAGATCGCGGAAGCGTTTGCGAAAGCGGATCCGCAGCATAAAGACCAATATGAGAAGAATGCGAAAGAATATATCAGTCAACTGCAGGCGCTTGACAACGAGTACAAAACGGAATTGGCGAAAGTCAAACGCAAAGACATCGTCACCACGCACGCCGCATTCGGTTATCTGGCGCATCGCTACGGGCTGCATCAGCTTCCGATTATGGGGCTGGCGCCGGATGCCGAACCGACCCCGAAAGCGATGGCGGAGATCGTTAAAGAAGCGCGCGAGCATGATGTGAAATACATCTTTTTTGAGACTCTGGTCAGCCCGAAGGTGGCGGATACAATCGCGAAAGAAGTCGGGGCTCAGACGCTCGTGTTGAACCCGATCGAGGGTCTGACGGAAGAAGAGCTGAACAAAGGCGAGAACTACATTTCGAAAATGAAAGAGAATCTGCAAAATCTAGTGAAAGCATTGGGGAACTGAGATGGAGAGCAAACCGGTGATCGAATTGCGAAATGTTTCGTTCCGATACGCCGAACGGATGGTGGTCCGCAATCTGAATCTGGTTGTCGGCGAAGGCGAATTTTTGGGCCTGATCGGTCCGAATGGAGCCGGCAAGTCCACCACGTTAAAACTGATCCTCGGGCTCCTTCGCCCGACGGAAGGGGTCGTCTCGTTGTTCGGGCGGCCTCTTTCCGAGTTTCAGGAGTGGCACAAAATCGGTTATGTGTCGCAGAAGGCAGCTTCCTTCAACGCCAAATTCCCCGCCACCGTAAGAGAAGTGGTGGAAACAGGGCTGCTCGGAAGAACGGGGAACTGGTGGGGCAAGAGGCGGGAAAAACGCAAACAGGTGATGGAGGCGCTGGAACTGGTCGGCATGCAGCCGTTTCACAACCGGAAAATCGGCGACTTGTCCGGAGGCCAGCAACAACGCGTGTTTATCGCGCGGGCGCTGGTGGGAAGGCCGCACCTGTTGATTCTGGATGAACCGGTGGAAGGTGTGGACGCGGAAGCGCAAAGCCAGTTTTACGATCTGTTGGAGACATTGAACCAAGTCTATGGCATCACACTGGTGATCGTGTCGCACGACATCGGAACGATCAGCAGCAAAGTGGGAAAATTGGCGTGCATTAACGAGGTGCTGCATTATCACGGAAACCCGGCCGATTTTTTGCAGCAGCGCGACCTGTCAAGCGTGTATGGGCATGATGTGTCGCTCGTCCAGCATCAGCACGGCTAACGGGGAGGAAATCAAATGTTTGAAATGTTCCAATATGATTTCATGATCCGCGCTCTCCTGGCGGGAGTGATGATTGGCATTCTCTGCCCGCTGGTTGGTTCGTTCCTCGTCGTCAGGAGGCTGTCGCTGGTGGCCGACACGCTGTCGCACGTTTCGCTGGCCGGGGTCGCGGCGGGGATGCTGATCGGAGTGCATCCGATCGCGATGGCGATGCTGTTCGCTTTTGCCGGAGCGCTGTTAATCGAACAGTTGCGCAAGGCGTACAAAACGTTCGGCGAAATCTCGATCGCGATCGTGCTGTCGACCGGCCTGGCGGTCGCTGTGGTGCTGATCGGCTTGGGAAAAGGATTCAATCTTGACGTGTTCGCTTATCTGTTTGGCAGTATTGTGGCGGTGAAACGGAGCGATTTGTGGCTGATCGGCGGAGTGGCGGTCAGCACGCTGCTGTTTTTGGCGATCGTCTATAAAAAATTGTTTGCGATCTCATTTGACGAAGAACATGCCCGCATCCGGGGCATTCGCGTATTTTGGGTAAACCTGCTGTATATGATGTTCACCGCCTTGGTGGTGTCCGTTTCGATCCGGATCGTCGGCGTGCTGCTTGTCTCTTCGCTGCTCGTGCTTCCGGTGGCGGCTGCCATGCAGATCGCCGGCAGTTTTCGCAACATGATGTTGCTGGCGGTAAGCTTTGCTCTGGTGGGCATTCTCGGCGGGCTGACGGCCTCGTTTTATCTGGATCTGGCGCCTGGCGGCACGATCGTTTTGCTGTTGGTCGCTCTTTTGCTGGGGACAATTGTTTGTAAAAAAAGCCGCTTTTTCGTAAGCGGTGGTTAGTGTGGCTGCAACGGGCCGGCTCCATATACCCCCGCTGGTCTCTGTCAAACGGGAAGTTTGACCCCCGCCCAGCCTGCAAAGATGCAGACACGCGGGGGATTTTTGTCGGATCGCGCTATGAGCAGAGTTTCCTACAACGACCTTACAAACTGCTCGATGCGATCCAACCCTTCCCGCAAAACATCCATCGAATACGCATACGAAATGCGGATATACCCTTCCCCAAGCGGGGAGAACGCTTCTCCCGGAACCACCGCCACCCGCTGCTCTTCCAACAATTTTGCCGCAAAATCGAACGATTTCATGTGGAACGCCTTGATCGAAGGGAATACGTAAAAAGCGCCGTCCGGCTTCACCACGTCAAATCCCATCGCTGTCAGCCTGTCGTACACGTAATCTCTCCGTTTTTTGTATTCCCGCTTCATCGGCCCGGCGTCGTCAAGCCCTTGGCTGAGCGCTTCCAGTGCTGCATACTGGCTGATGGTGCTGGCGCATGTCACGTTGTACTGGTGGACTTTCACCATGTGCTGCGTGATCGCAGCCGGCGCGAAAGCAAACCCGATCCGCCAGCCGGTCATCGAATGCGACTTGGAAAGCCCGTTGATGACGATCGTTTTTTCCCGCATAAACGGGAGCGAGGCGATCGAGCGGTGCGGTTTGTCGTAAATCAGCTCGCTGTAGATTTCATCGGAAATCACAAAAATCTCCTTGTCCCGCAACAGATCCGCAATCTCCGCCAGGTCTTGCTCGTCCAGTACACATCCGGTCGGGTTGGACGGGTAGGGAAGGATGATGCAGCGCGTTTTGTGTGTGATCCGTGGTTTCAGCAGGGCGGCGTTGATCTTAAACCCGTTTGTGGTGGTGTCAACATATACGGGGACGGCGCCGGACAGTTTGATCAACGGCTCATAACCGGGGTACACCGGCCCAGGCAGCAGCACTTCGCATCCTTCTTCGAGGATGGTCCGCAACGCGATGTCGATCGCCTGGCTGGCGCCGATCGTGGTGATGACCTCCGTTTCCGGGTTGTACGAAAGCTGATATTTCGCTTGCAAAAAACGGCTGGCCGCCCGCCGCAATTCCGGCAGTCCCGGATTTTGCGTGTAGGCGGTTTTGTTCTGGTCGATCGCGGTTTTGGCAGCCTGCTTGATATGTTCCGGTGTGGGAAAATCGGGCTGTCCGATCGTCAGGGAAATCGCGTCCTGATACTGCGCCACCAGGTTCGAGAATTTCCGGATGCCCGAGATCTGAATCTCTTTCACTCGCTTGTTGATCAGATGTTCCATTGTCTATACCCGCCTTCAAAGTCCTGTTGTTACCTTCCATATTACTACACTCTACCGCTTCGGCAAACGAACGGGGCGATCGGGCTTCCGCTAAAAACCGCACATCCTGGCCGCAGCGCTGATCGGTTTCGCAACGTTTCACCGTTCAAACCGCTCCTTCATTTGCAGCAGCAGTTCGCCGTTGGGCAAATCGAGCCACATTTTCAGGCGGGGAAGCGCCCCGGGGTCGACCGCCTGCAGCGCTTCCTCCAACCGCTCGCGGGTGGCCGTGCCGCGCCTGTTTTTCAGGTAGAACTGTTGCAGAAACTGAAAAAACTTATGCTCGCCCATCGCCATCCGCAAATCGTGGTACATCAGCTGCGGTCGCAGATACATCAGGTAGTAATAGTCCGCTTCATTGCGAAAATTGGCATATGGCTGGTCCGTCTTCTGGCCGTCGACATGCACAGGTGCCGCGAAGCTGTGCGGCGAATAGCTTTTGTCGTCGCGAAACAGCGCCCAATCGCGGCGGATTTCCGCCTCGTAAGCGTCCCTTCCGTGCTTCGTTTCCGTATAGAGCAACGCGGAGTAGTCAGCCAATCCTTCATCCAGCCAAGGGGCCAACGCTTTATGCGTGCCGACTGAGGAAAACCACCAGGCATGCGCGATCTCATGGGCAATCCAGTGTTCCCCGGTCCCCCAGTGCCAGATGTCTTCCGAGAACAGGGCAAGATTCGGGTACTCGTGCGCAAACACAGTGCCTGCCGGCATCTCCAGCAGCGAGAAAGAAGGATAGGCAAAATTGCCGAACCGCAAGCTGTACGTTTTGATGGCCGTGTCGGCGATTTCCCGCAGTTGGTCCAATCGCTCGCGGTTCCGGACGGCCACCTTGACGTCCACGCCGTCTGCCGTTTTCCATGCCGTTTCCGTCCAGCCGGTGCCGCCGATCAGGGCGAAACTTCGCACCAGATCCGCCTTCCATTCGGACATGGCGGCCCCCTTTTCGTTCACTGAGGAGACCAGAATCCCGCTTGTATACCATTGAAAACCGGCCGGATGCTTCAGCCGCACACGGTAGTCGGCCAGGTCCATCAGATACGGGTCGCCAAACGGCAGCGGCTGCGGCCGGGGAATCCAGCCGCCGCTTCCTCGCACCGCAAGGATTGGGTACCAGTAGGTGAGCGACCAAACGCCGTCTTTTTGGCCAAGCCGCGTGCCAGTGGCGGGAATCGGTGTGGTGAAACGGATCTGCACCCGGGCCTGTCCCGTTTTTTCTTTCACTGGAACGGTCAACTGGGCTGCAGTGACGTCATACGGCACGCTCTGTCCGTTCACCTGCACCTGCTCGATTTGCATCGGTTTGTAGGTGGCAGGATACAGATAGAACAGCAGCCTGTCATCCGGAATGTTGGGAATCGACACGATCACCGTTCCGTGAATCAGCGAGTTCGCCGTATCCAGTTCCGCGTCGATCTGGTATTGCAGTTCTTGATGCGCCGGCTGTTTGGCTGAAGAGACCGCTTGCGGCCTGAGACGTTGCCATGAATCCCACTGCTGCAACGCCCAACCGATCCAGCCCGATTTTGGTTGCAAAACGACTCCCAATACGACGGTTGTGGTGAACAAAGACAGGAAAAACGGGTACAGTAGCAACCCTTTTTTGCTGCGGATGAATGCCATGTGGATCCCACCTTTCCGGGAGTCTGACAAGGTATTTCCACAACCCGCCAGGCGAATCCTGCAAACGGCAGGAGGGTGACGAAAGAAGCAGGACCGGGTGCGAGCGCCGAACGAGGCCGGGTGTCGGCCGTCTGCACTTGCGCGGAAATCTGGTAGCACAATCTGACGAATGTGATATACTATTGTAATGAAAAAACTTGTACGGGAGGCACCTCATTTGGAACGAGAACTCGCATTGGAAATCGTGCGTGTGACTGAGGCGGCCGCGCTGGCCGCTGCCCGGTGGATGGGAACCGGCAAGAAAAACGAGGCGGACCAGGCGGCGACCACCGCCATGCGGGCCGTGTTCGAAACGGTCAACATGGACGGGGTTGTTGTGATCGGGGAAGGCGAAATGGATGAAGCGCCAATGCTCTATATCGGCGAAAAATTGGGGCAGGGCAACGGTTTGCAGGTGGACGTGGCGGTCGATCCGCTGGAAGGCACCAACATCGTGGCGAAGGGGCTGTGGAACGCGATTACGGTGGTGGCGGTAGCACCGCACGGAACGATGCTGCATGCGCCCGACATGTATATGGAAAAAATCGCCGTGGGCCCGAAAGCGGCCGGGCGTGTTCACCTCGACGCTTCTGTCAAGGAGAATCTGAAAGAGGTGGCGAAGGCGAACAACAAGAATATCTCCGATGTGGTCGCCATTTTGCTCGATCGGGAACGGCACCAGCCGATCATTGAGGAAATCCGTTCGGCCGGCGCCCGCATCAAGCTGATTTCCGACGGCGATGTGGCAGCCGCCATCAACACCGCGTTTGAAGATACCGGCGTCGATATTATGTTTGGCATCGGCGGCGCACCGGAAGGGGTGCTGGCGGCAGCCGCTTTGAAGTGCCTGGGCGGGGAGCTGCAGGGGCGGTTAAAGCCTGCCGACCAGGAGCAGGTTGAACGCTGCAAGGCGATGGGGCTGCAGAATCCCGGGCAAATTTTGCTGATGGACGATTTGATCCGCGGGGAGGACGCGATTTTTGCCGCCACCGGCGTGACGGACGGAGAACTGCTGCGTGGCGTCCGTTACATCGGCAATGACCGGGCGATGACCCATTCGCTGGTGATGCGGGCGAAAACGGGCACGGTGCGGTTTGTGGAAGCCCGCCACCAATTGAGCAAGAAACCGCATTTGGTGCTGGTCTGACAGGTTCAACTTGTTGACTGAATAAGATAGGAACGTCCCGGCAAACATGGTATAATAGGTAACATGCCGGGACTCATTCTTGCCCATTGGATACACAAACATCGGACAAAACTAATGAATTGAAGGTGACACCGTTTGCTGATCGAAGAACTGGAAGCGAAAAAATTAACAGAATTGTACAAGCTCGCCAAAGAGTATGAGATTCCGTCGTACGGAAACCTCAAGAAAAAGGAACTGATCTTTGCGATCCTGCGCAAGCAGGCGGAAAAAGAAGGCCTCATGTTCATGGAAGGAATCCTCGAGATCATGCATGAAGGGTACGGATTCCTGAGGCCGATCGGGTATCTGCCGAGCAACGAGGACATCTACGTGGCGGCTTCGCAGATTCGAAGGTTTGATCTGCGAACGGGGGACAAAGTTTCCGGAAAGGTCCGACCGCCGAAGGAAAACGAACGATACTTCGGGCTATTGCAAGTGGAAGCGGTCAACGGCACGGCGCCGCAATCCGCATCCGAACGGGTCCACTTCCCCGCGCTCACCCCTCTTTTCCCTCAGAAGAAACTGGTGATGGAAACGGCTCCGGAGAAACTCTCGACTCGTATCATCGACTTGCTGTGTCCAGTCGGGCTCGGTCAACGGGGATTGATCGTAGCGCCACCGAAGGCCGGCAAGACGCTTCTTCTGAAAGAGATCGCCAACTCGATTTCCACCAACTATCCGGATATCGACCTGTTCGTCCTGCTGATTGACGAACGGCCGGAAGAAGTCACGGACATGCAGCGTTCCGTCAAGGGAGAAGTGGTGGCGTCGACATTTGACGAGGTGCCGGAGCACCACATTAAAGTGGCAGAGTTGGTGCTGGAGCGGGCGATGCGGTTGGTCGAGCACGGGCGGGATGTGGTGATTCTGCTCGACTCGATCACCCGGCTGGCGCGAGCCTACAACCTTGTGATCCCGCCGTCCGGCCGCACTCTGTCAGGCGGGATCGATCCGGCAGCGTTCCATCGGCCGAAGCGCTTCTTCGGGGCGGCGCGCAACATCGAGGAAGGCGGATCGCTGACCATTTTGGCCACCGCGCTGGTGGAGACGGGCTCGCGGATGGATGACGTGATCTATGAGGAATTCAAAGGCACCGGCAACATGGAATTGATGCTCGACCGGCGGCTGGCGGAAAAGCGGATTTTCCCGGCAATCGATATTCGCCGTTCCGGCACGCGGCGGGAAGAGCTGTTGCTGTCGAAAGAAGAGCTGGATAAAATCTGGGCGCTCCGCAAGGCGATGTCGGAGAACCCGGATTTCACCGAAATTTTCCTGAAACGGCTGGCTGCCACGAAAACAAACCAGGAATTTTTGGCGACGCTCGAGGGCATCAAGGAAGCGAAAGAGTTGTCGCGAGCCAAGTGAATGACACTGTTTGCCCCCGTTTCGCAGCTGAAACGGGGGTTGTCATTGGCGGTTGCAGAACAAGCGAAGCCCACCGCCGTTTGTCGGGAGGTTGGCTCGTGCGGAGGAGAGTTTACGAATGCAGTTGTTTGTCATGGGTCGGCATCAGCGGTTTGCTTGCTTGTCGGTCCGCCGTTCTGCTAAGTGACAGGAGCTGCAGATAGGATCGCAGGAATCCGGGCCAGTTGCGTGATCGTCCCCAAAAGCTGCGCACCAGGTTGGCGAACGGCAAAAATTTGCCTGCGTACGGGAACCAGTGCACTTCCCGGTTCCATCTGCCCGAATCGACCATGACGGAAGTCCGGACGCAGAATGTTTGCATGCCGATGTCCGCATGGTACGCTCCCAAACCGCCTTCCTTGACTCCTCCATACGGCAGATGGGGGTTGGCAATCGTGATGATCAGGTCGTTGATGACCGCGTTGCCTGTCACCAGCCGCGAGACGACCCGTTTGCCGCGGCCGATATCGGACGTCCAGACGCTGGCGCTTAACCCGAATCTGCTGTCGTTTGCCAATTGAATCGCTTCTTCTTCCGTATCAAACGGCATGACCGGCAAAACGGGGCCGAACGTCTCTTCCTGCATGATGTCCATGTCTTGTGTCACATTGGTAACAATCATCGGCTTCAGAAACATCCAGCCTTCCTGCCAGGTATCGGGGTGTTCGCCGGTCAGCAGGCGAGCTCCCTGTTCGAGTGCTTGTTTCACATGGCTGGCGACAATATTCAATTGCGTGGGGAAGGTCATGGACCCGAGATCGTCGTCCGGATCGTTTCCTTGCCGCAGGCATTCCGCCGCTTGTGCCAGGCGGGTGACAAATTCGTCGTACACAGGCCGTTGCACGTAGATGCGTTCGACAGACATGCAAACCTGCCCGCTGTTGCTGAACGCTCCCCAAACGGCCGCGTTGACGGCCCGTTCCAGGTTGGCGTCGGCAAACACGATCATCGGATCTTTTCCGCCCAGTTCCAATGTGGTGGGGATCAGATGTTTCGCCGCTTCCGCCTGGATGATTTTTCCTGTACGAACCGATCCGGTGAAATGGATATAGTCCGGTTTCGCCCGTACAAGCGCGGTCCCCAATTCCTTGCCGCCGTGTGCCACTTGTAAAACGCCTTTTGGAAACCCCGCTTTCGCAAACAACGCCTCAATCAAAACACCCACCAGCGGACTGATTTCCGACGGCTTGAGGATCACCGTATTGCCGCCGGCCAACGCTTCCGCGACTGGAATCGCGGAAAGCTGAAACGGAAAGTTCCACGGGGAGAGGACCAGCACGACTCCCCGCGGTTTGTATTCGACGTAGGAAGTTTTGCCGATGAAGGTGATCGGCGTTTTCACTTTTTTTGTTTTTAGCGCGTGCGGGGCCCGTTTTTCAATATGCAGGATCGCTTCCGCGACTGCCATCACTTCGGTGACGAGGGCTTCCGTTGGTATTTTGCCGGTGGACTGGCTGATCACCCGGACAATGTCTTCCATGTCTTCGACAATCGCCAGCCGCAGGGCTCGCAGATAGTTCAGCCGTTTGCGGACCGGCAAACGGGACCATGCGGCAAAAGCTTCTTTTGCCTCGCGATACAGATCGTTTACCTTCGCAGGCGGTGTTTCTTGCAGGCTGCCGATCGTCTCGCCTGTGGCCGGATGTTTCACAACCCATGTCATGCGGATTCCTCCTTGCTTCCGGTTGACTGTGAGATCAAAGTGGATCTCCTGTTTCTGTGCGCTGTTCGATCACAGGTGGAGCTCCGTTTTACCTCGTTGTTCCAGGTTGCGGGCGGTTTTGCTTTTCGGCACCGTTTTTTCGTCTTTAAACGTTCCCAGCAGCAGATCGAATGCCGGATTGGTGACGCCGTACCAGTAATGTTCGTTTTTGTAATGATGCCAGAGATGGACTTTCTTCATCCAGCGTCCCCAGGGAGTTAGGGGTTGCACGGGCCGGTGGGCAATGTAATGCGTCCATTCGTAAAATAGTAAATATCCGATCACACCGGTTACAAAAGCGGCTGTCAGCGTCAGCCTGGCGGTGATGGCATACACGATCAGAGCGATGCCGGCGATATTGGGCAGGCTGTACCAGACGGGCAGGAACAACAGATGCAGCTCGTCCGGATGCACGTGATGGTCGTAGTGCAAGCGTTTGAGGAGCCGCAGCAAAGACGGATTTTTTGGCGGCTTCATATGGAACAGAAAGCGGTGGATCGTGTATTCGCTCGCCGCATACCCGACCATTCCGGCAACCAGTGCGATCCAGGTTGCGGACTCTGACAGGTGGGGGGCAGTCAGCGTGAGGCTGATGAGAAACAAACCGCTCGTGATGAGGATATCCGGGAAGCTCCAAAATTCTTTCAGGTAGCGTTTTAAAGGTCTTCTCCTCCCATTTGTGTAGGTCACTTGACTTTCTTCCGTTGTGCATAAAACGCAACTTTTTTGTTTATGCATTTATTATACTGACTAGTCAGAATATTATCAACCGCTGTTCGGTCATCCACGCAGCAGGCCATTCGGAATACGAGGTGTTGAAATAGTGCCAGGTGGTGTAGAGGGCGGTCTGCTTGCGGCAGAACATGCTGCACGCACCCGGATTGTGGTATAGTAGGAGGGGAGACAACG
The DNA here is from genome assembly GCF_000376225.1 of Effusibacillus pohliae DSM 22757. Lineage (NCBI taxonomy): Bacteria > Bacillati > Bacillota > Bacilli > Caryophanales > Alicyclobacillaceae > Effusibacillus > Effusibacillus pohliae. Next base: position 78,116 of record NZ_AQXL01000132.1, on the reverse strand, counting down.
GGAGAAAATGGGGTGGGCTGCTTGATGACACTGCCCCGGCAAGGAGAATCAAACGATGAAACAACGGGTAGCTGCTCTTCTCAGCCTTTTGCTGCTGTTGCTGGTCGGATGCAGCGTCCAGTCGCGGGAGGTGCAGCCGCAAACCGTGTTGCAGGTTGCGGTTGCGTCGTCGCTGGAACCGGTGGTGAAACAGCTGGTTTGGTCCTACCAGGCGGAGCATCGGGATGTGAAGATTCAATTGACCGCCGGCCCGAGCGGAGCTTTGGCCCGCCAGATTGAGCAGGGAGCGGCGTTCGATCTGTTTCTTTCGGCCGGTGAACAGGAAATGCAGCAATTGGTGCAAAAACACCTGGTGGCGGAAGACACGATCAAAAAGTTTCTGGCGAACCGCCTGGTCGTCGTGGTGCCGGAAGGCAGACGGACGATCAAGAGTTTGGAGCAGTTGAAAGATCGTGAATACAAACAGATTGCCATCGCTGACCCGACTGCTTCGCCGGCCGGCCGGTACGCCAAACAGGCGCTTGAAAAATCGGGCGTTTGGCAGGAACTGCAACCGAAACTTGCCTACGGGAAAACGGTTCGCGATGTGTTAAGCCAGGTCACGGCGGAAAAGGTGCAGGCAGGCATTGTCTACCGTTCCGATGCTGTATCGGATGACAAGGCGCATATCGCGTTGGAAATCGATGACAAATTGCATGAACCGATCCGTTACCCGATGGCCGTCTTAAAGGCGAGTCAACATCCGAATACGGCGAAAGATTTTTTGGATCTACTGGAATCGCCGAAAGGGAAGGACCGGTTTGAACGGGCCGCTTTTCAGGTGCAGTAAGGGAAATGATCTCATTGCAATAAGCCGGGTGAAGTGATATAATTTCGTCTGTCTGCTATTCGGGGCTATGGCCACATCTATAGCCGGAAAGAGGTGAACATCATGAAACAGGGAATTCATCCTGCCTACAAAATCACGACTGTAACGTGCGCTTGCGGCAACACGTTCGAGACCGGTTCCGTGAAAGAAAATCTGCGCGTGGAGATCTGCTCCGCCTGCCACCCGTTCTTCACCGGGAAGCAGAAGTTTGTGGACACCGGCGGTCGTGTTGAGAAATTCAAGAAAAAATACAGCCGTTAAAAAAACGGATGGCCACCCGATCGGGTGGTCTTTTATTTTGGCAAAGGATTTTCCCGTATTCTGTCGAATGGAACAGGGAACAATTACAGCGACGGGAGCGATTTTTTTGCATACCATCAAACGACTAGGCTGGGTCGAAGTCATTTGCGGGAGCATGTTTTCTGGCAAAAGCGAGGAACTGATCCGCCGGACCAAGCGGGCGCGGATTGCCAAACAAAAAGTGCAGGTGTTCAAACCGGCAATTGATAATCGTTACCATTTGTCGGCCGTGGTGTCGCATACGGGCGAAAAAGAGGATGCCGTGGCAGTGAAGGATTCTGCACAACTGTCGGGTCTGGTTGAACCGGACACAGAAGTGATTTCGATCGACGAGGTGCAGTTTTTTGATTTCGGCATCCTCGAGGTCGTCACCGGCCTGGCCGACCGGGGAAAACGGGTGATTTGCGCCGGGCTCGACCTCGATTTTCGCGGTGAGCCGTTCGGACCGATGCCCGCCTTGATGGCATTGGCCGAATATGTGGAGAAGCTGCAGGCGATTTGCGTGTGCTGCGGAAATCCGGCCAGCCGTACGCAGCGGTTGATCGACGGCCGGCCGGCGCTATACAGCGATCCGGTGATTCAGATCGGCGCCGCCGAAAGCTATGAAGCGCGCTGCCGCCACTGTCACGAGGTGCCGCGTGAAATGGCCATAGAAGCGTAAGGGGTAAAATTGACTTTAATTGGCTTGTTGGCGACGTCTCGCTTCGGGGAAAGCTAAGTGTACCCGAAGGAGGTGGTATTGTGCGAACCGACAAGTGGATCGCATGGACGGTTCTTGGCACCGTCACGCTTGGGTTGCTGGCAGGTTGCGGCGGCGGCAGTCCCGGTATCAACCACCGCATGCAAGCGGAGAAAACGGAACCGATTTATGACAATCGGGGCATCGATCTTGACGGAGACGGTGACCGCGCCTGGTTGGCCGGCCACAACAACATCAACAACCCGCCGGTCAACTTGCGCAACATGGCGCCGCCGATCGGCGGAGGATTCCGCGATTATACGCAAGGCACCTATGCTGGCGGTGTAACGGCCGACCGGATCGCTGATCTCGCCCAATCCATTCAAGGGGTCGACACCGCCAGCGTGGTGGTGAACGGACAAACGGCGATCGTCGGTCTTCGGTTGCATCGAACGGTGCCGCGCGAACGAGCCGGGGCGATTGCCCAAGAAGTGCGCCAGCTGCTAATGGTGCAAGCGCCTGTCTTCCGTTCCGTGCGCATCACCACGGACAGTGCGTTAGCCCGCCGGGTGTATGACACCGCGCAAAAAGTTCGCAGTGGACAACCTCTTTCCAGCCTGGATCAGGAAATCGAGCAGTTGAAGCGGGACATCCCGGAAGTACCTGCCCGCTGATCGCAGGCGGAACCAGGTGGCTGTTGACAGGCTTCTGTCGGCAGCTTTTTTTGTGCAGATACGGATTGGAACGGGCTGGAAGCGGTCTGTTTTTTGACTGGCGGCCGCTTTTGTACTATAATTAAATTACTATGCAGGAAGTGAGAACGATGATCGAACGTTTGCAAGCGTTGGAAGACCGATACAACAAGCTGACCGAACTGCTGTGCGATCCGGACGTGATCGCCGATCCGGTGAAGCTTCGCCAATATTCGAAGGAACAGGCGGATCTGGAAGAAACGGTGCAGGTGTTCCGCGAATACAAGCGGACAGTGCAAGGGTTGGCCGATGCGAAGGCGATGCTGGCCGACAAACTGGACGACGAAATGCGTGAACTGGTCAAGCTGGAAATCGCCGAACTCAGCGAAAAAGAGGCGGCGCTGAAAGAGCAGCTGACCATTTTGCTGCTGCCGAAGGATCCGAACGATGACAAAAACGTGATCGTCGAGATCCGTGGTGCGGCTGGCGGCGACGAGGCGGCCCTGTTTGCCGGCGACCTGTACCGGATGTATACCCGTTATGCCGAACGGCAAGGATGGAAGACGGAAATCATCGAAGCGTCGTTGACCGAACTGGGCGGGTTTAAGGAAGTTATTTTTATGGTGAACGGCAAGGGCGCTTATTCAAAATTAAAATTCGAGTCGGGCGCCCACCGCGTGCAGCGCGTGCCGGCCACCGAATCGGGCGGACGCATTCACACGTCGACGGCGACGGTTGCCGTGCTGCCGGAAGCGGAAGAAGTGGAAGTGGAAATCAATGAGAAAGACCTGCGAATCGACACGTTCTGTTCGACAGGTCCCGGCGGACAGTCGGTCAACACCACCCAGTCGGCGATCCGCATCACCCACCTGCCGACCGGGCTTGTGGTGTCTTGCCAGGACGAAAAATCGCAGCTCAAGAACAAGGAAAAAGCGATGAAAGTCCTGCGCGCCCGCCTGTACGAATTGAAACAGCAGGAACAGCAAAAAGAGCTGGCTGATGCGCGGAAAAGCCAGGTGGGAACCGGTGACCGTTCGGAGCGGATCCGCACCTACAACTTCCCGCAAAGCCGCGTGACCGACCATCGCATCGGACTGACGCTGCACAAACTGGACGCTGTGCTGCAGGGCGACCTGGACGAGATCATCAACGCGCTGATTGCGGCCGATCGCACCGAGCAGTTGAAAGCGGCCAATGAATAATGAAGTGTGCAAAACGATTCGGGAAGCCCTGCAGCAGGCTTCCCTTCTGTTTACGGAGCGGGGGATTGCAAACCCGCGGCTGAATGCGGAAGTGTTGTTGCAGCATCTGTTCGGATGGTCGAAAGCGAAGCTGCTGGCGGAAGAGAGGGAACCGTTTCCGCCGGACAAATGGGAGTTGTTTCAAGCGTGGGTGGAGCGGCGCCTGAGCGGGGAGCCGCTGCAGTATATCGTCGGGGTGCAGGAATTTTACGGTCGGGATTTCCGTGTAACCCCCGCCGTATTGATTCCGCGGCCGGAGACGGAGATCCTGGTGGAGGAGATATTGAAGCGGCGCCTGTGGTGGAAGGAGCAGCGTCCGGTGGTGGACGGCGACCCGGGGCAGCAGTATGCGCAGGATCCGGCTGCAGAGGCTCGCCCGGTGGTGGCCGATATCGGAACCGGCTCCGGCGCGATTGCGGTGACGCTTGCGCTGGAATGGCCGGAAGCGGACGTTTTGGCAGCAGACATTTCACCTGACGCGATTCGGATGGCCCGGGAAAATGCGCAGCGGCTGGGAGCGCAAGTCCGATTTTTGCAGGGGGATCTGGTCGAACCTTTGTTGGAAACAGGAGTCCGGCTCGATGTTCTGGTATCCAATCCGCCCTATATTCCGTCGCGAGAGATTGCCGGGTTGGCGGTGGAAGTGCGGGAGCATGAACCGCGCCTGGCGCTGGACGGCGGCGAAGACGGACTGGAACCGTACCGCCGAATCACGCAAGCGTTGCCGAGTTTGATGCGCGAGCAGGGGCCCGCCCTGGTCGGATTCGAGGTGGGGATTCAGCAGGCGCGGCGCGTGGCAGAGATGATCGAACGTCATTGGCCGGGGGCCAAGACGGATGTTGTAAAAGACTTGCAAGGGATTGAACGCGTGGTGCTGGCGTGGAAAAATGAGAGTGGTCCTGCCTGCTTCCCATGACCTGTCGTTGATGGATGCAGGCATTGCGCTTTTACATGGAAAAATTTTTGCATGTTGACCAACGGTGGAGAATATAGTAAATTTACAGAATAATTGAACTATACATGGATTTGGACGAGCAGCAAGCAATCAAAACAAAAAAGGGGAGCGAAACATGGATGCGGTTGCTACATCGTTGGGAGAGAGAACCATCAGGAAAGTCACCTACCGGATCATCCCGTACATTTTTCTGCTGTACATCGTGGCGTTTTTGGACAGGGTCAATTTGGGGTACGCCGCTTTGGACATGAACAAGGCGCTCGGTTTGTCTGCCGAAACGTTCGGTTTGGTCTCCGGAATCTTCTTTTTCGGGTATTTTATCTTTGAAGTGCCGAGCAATCTTTTGCTGCATCGGATCGGGGCGCGGGTGTGGATCGCGCGGATTCTGATCAGTTGGGGAATCGTCGTGATTGTCACGGCATGGGCGCAAAACGCCACCCATCTGTACATTTTGCGGTTTTTGCTCGGCGTTGCGGAGGCCGGATTTTTCCCTGGCATCATCCTGTACATCACATACTGGTTCCGGGCGAAAGAACAGGCGCGGGCGTTTGCCCTGTTTATGACCGCGCTCGCCGTTTCCAACATCGTTGGCGCACCCGTTTCCACCTGGATTATGGACCACATCGATTGGTTCGGCATGCCGGGCTGGCGCTGGATGTTTGTTTTGGAAGGATTGCCTGCCGTCCTGATGGGGGTCATTACCTATTATTATCTGACGGACCGACCGGATGACGCCGACTGGCTGACACAGGAAGAGAAAAATTGGCTGAAAGCTGAGCTGCAAAGGGAACAGGCGGCGAAGCTGAAAGTGAAACGGTACACCACCCTCGAGGTAATGAAAAATGGCAGAGTGTGGCACCTGTCGCTGATTTACTTCACACTGGTGTTGGGGCTGTATGGGATCGGCTTCTGGATGCCGACCATCATCAAGGCATTCTCCAAGTTGTTAACCAACACGCAAGTGGGTCTGATCACGATGATTCCGTATATTGTGGGCGGGATTGCGATGATCCTGTGGGCCCGCCGTTCGGACCGCACGGGAGAGCGGCGCATTCATGCGGCCATTCCGCCGGTGGTGGGCGCGTTGGGATTGATTGGCGCCGGCATGACGTCCAATCCGTATGTTTCGATCCTCATGATGGCGATCGCTACGGCTGGCATTTACAGCTTTTTCGGGCCGTTCTGGTCGCTCCCGGCACTGTTTTTCAGCGAATCGGCGGCGGCCGTCGGCATTGCGGTGATCAACTCGATTGGCAACCTAGGCGGATTTGTCGGACCGTATATGTTGGGGATGCTGAAAAACGCCACCGGTTCGGTCACCGCCGGACTGTTTTTCCTCAGCGCCTCCTTGTTGGTGACGAGCATTTTGGTTTTGGCGATCCGCAAGGAGCATGCACGCAAGCTGTCTGACGAGTCTGCTGAAGCAAGTATGTGAGGAACCCGCATGGTACATGACGGGCGCAAGACAACAGTATTTTTTCAAGGCTGCCGATAGAAGAAAGGGAAGAAACAAAAATCAGGTGGCCGTCTGGAATGGTTCCGGACGACCACCCTTTTCTATGACGACCAGGGGGGAGAAAAATTGAATCTGCTATACGAGTTGCGAAACATCCTGCCCGCCGACCAGGTGACGGTGAATCCCGCGGTGTTGCAACAGCATAGCTGCGATGAGTCGTATCATACGCCGCATCTGCCGGATGTAGTCGTATTTCCCAAAACAAAAGAAGCTGTAAGTGATGTGCTGCGGTTCGCCAACGAGCACCGAATCCCGGTTGTACCGTTCGGGCTGGGCACCAGCCTGGAGGGACATGTGATTCCCTATCGGGGAGGGATTTCGCTCGATTTTCAGTTGATGAACCGGATTGTCGAGGTTCGGCCGCACGATTTGCTGGTTCGCGTGCAGCCCGGCGTCACCCGCACACAACTGAATAAGGAGTTGAAAAAATACGGCCTGTTCTTCTCGGTCGACCCGGGAGCCGATGCGACGCTTGGAGGCATGGCGGCCACCAACGCCAGCGGTACGACGGCGGTTCGCTATGGAGTGATGCGGGATCAGGTGAGAGATCTTGAAGTGGTGCTGGCGGACGGGAGAATCATCCGTACCGGGGGGCTCTCGGCCAAATCGTCTTCCGGCTATCATTTGACCGGTTTGTTTGTTGGATCGGAAGGAACGTTGGGGGTGTTCACCGAGCTAACGCTGCGGGTCTACGGGATTCCGGAAGCGATCATGGCGGCGCGGGCCGCTTTTCCGACGGTGAAAAATGCGGTTGATGCGGCCGTTTCGATCATCTCGGCCGGTATCCCGGTGGCGCGAATCGAATTGGTGGACGCCCGCTCCATCAGGCAAGTTAACCGCCACAGCAAAACCGACTACGCGGAAGCGCCCACCCTGTTTCTGGAGTTCCATGGGAACGAGGCAGGGCTGCAAAAGGATGTCGAAGCGGCGAGAGAGCTGGCAATTGATGAAGGGTGCAGCGGGTTCGAGTTTGAAACGGATTCCAAAGCCAGAGCGCAATTGTGGGAAGCGCGTCACACCTTGGCGTACGCGTTTATCCACGGGTTTCCTGGAAAGAAAATGATGGTTACTGACGTGTGCGTGCCCTTGACCGAACTGACCGGGGCTGTCGAGCATGCCCGCCGGATTTTGGACGAGTCGGGTATCGCCGGGGGTGTGTTGGGCCACATCGGAGATGGGAATTATCACGTGCTTCTGATGATCGATCCGAATGACCCGGAGGATCTGAAGCGGGCGGAAGCGATCAACGAAAGCATCGTCGAGTACGCGCTCAGCCGTGGCGGAACATGCACGGGCGAGCACGGTGTAGGCGTCGGTAAAGTCAAATACCAGCGGCGGGAACATGGAGATGCGTTGGACGTGATGGCAGCCGTCAAGCAGGTACTCGATCCGCATGGCATATTGAATCCGGGGAAAATTTTCGGGTAGGTTGGTGGTAAAATTGCATCAGGCAGCCGGGGTTGAAGGGGCGCTGCATCTGTGGGGGAGGAGCACATGATCGATCGGAAACTGCAAACAGATCCAAAACTGCTGGAAGCTGTCCTGGAGAATGCGCACGAAGCGATTGTGGTGACCGATCCGGACGGGTATATCTTGCTGATGAACCGAACCTACCGCGAGTTTCTCGGCGTGCAGGATGTGATCGGCCGCCACGTGACGGAAGTGATCGAAAACACCCGGATGCACATCGTTGCCCGCACGGGGAAGCCGGAAGTGGCGCAGATTCAGCGGATTCAGGGGCAAGACATGATCGCCAGCCGGATTCCGATTTTTGAAAATGGGAAACTGGTGGCCGTGCTGGGGACGGTGATGTTCCGCGATGTGCGGGAACTGCGGGCGCTGGCCGCAACGGTTGACCAGTTGAAGCAGGAACTGGCCTATTATAAACGGGAGCTTCGCCGGAAGTTGGGGGCCGCCTACCGGTTCGAGCAGATCGCCGGTGTCAGCCCGAAGATGCAGGAGGTCAAAAAGCTGGCGGAAAAAGTGGCGAAAAGCGACACCACCGTGCTGATCACCGGCGAAAGCGGCACTGGCAAAGAACTGTTTGCACATGCGATCCATGCGGCCAGCCGCCGGGAAATGGGACCGTTTATCCGCGTGAACTGCGCGGCGATTCCCGATACGCTGCTCGAATCGGAACTGTTCGGATACGAAGAGGGAGCTTTTACGGGGGCGCTGCGCAGGGGGAAAAAAGGAAAATTCGAGCTGGCGGATCACGGCACGATTTTGCTGGATGAGATCGGCGATATGCCGCTGCCGCTGCAGGCGAAACTGCTGCGGGTGCTGCAGGAAAAAGAGGTGGAGCGGGTCGGCGGCACGCGTCCGGTCTCGGTCGATGTGCGGGTGATCGCGTCAACCAACCGGGATTTGCAAAAACGGATGCGGGAGGGGAAATTCCGGGAGGATCTGTACTATCGGCTGAACGTGGTCAGCCTGACGATTCCGCCGCTCAGGGAGCGACTGGAAGATCTGCCGGTGCTGGTGGCCGATTTGCTGGAACAGTTGATGGAATCGACCGGCATCGTGGTCAAAGAGATTGAGGAGGACGTGTGGGACGCGCTGCGCGGCTATTCCTGGCCGGGCAATGTGCGGGAATTGCGCAACGTGCTGGAGCGGGCTCTGCATGTGATGGACGGTGACTGCCTGAAAGCCAAACATTTGCTGATCCCGATTGCCGACAGCCGTTTGGCGGCAACCGGCATCCCGACGTTAAAAGAAAGTGTGGAACGGGCCGAGCGGGAAGCGATCGAACGGGCGCTGGCGGCCGCCGGCGGCAACAAATTGCAGGCAGCGAAACTGCTCGGCATCAGCAAATCGGGTTTGTATCAAAAACTGGATAAATACGGCTTTCTGTCAGACGAAACGAATTGAGTCGGTAACGATGTGTCCAGAAACTTGGAAGAGTGTCCAAATTTCTGGACTTTTTTGTTTCCTGCCGATTTTGACAGATTTGTGACAATCGGTTCCTGTTCGTCATTCCAGAATTTTGGACAGTTTTCGACAGCAAACGGCGTAAAGGCCGCAGCGGACGGTTGGCATCAATCTTGCATATTTTCTGAACACAGGCAAACAAAAAATCAAACAGAAAGGATGGGGGCAAATGGCGATTGAGATTTTGGCGATCCTCGTTTCGCTGGGATTGCTGATGTTTGTGGCGTACCGGGGATTTCCGGTGATCCTGTTCGCGCCGATTTTTACTTTGTTGGCCGTGATTTTGTCCGGCCTGCCGCTGCTGCCGAGCTATACGGAAACGTTCATGACGAACGCGGCGAACTATGTCAAATCGTTTTTTCCCGTATTTCTGCTCGGAGCTGTCTTTGGAAAAGTGATGGAGATGACAGGCGCCGCCGCTTCCATCGCCCAGTCGATCGTACGGGCGCTCGGTTCAAAACGGGCGATTTTGGCGGTCGTGCTCGCCTGTGCGATTCTCACCTACGGCGGCGTCTCCCTGTTCGTTGTGGCATTCGCTGTGTATCCGTTTGCGGCGGCCATTTTCCGGGAAGCGAATGTCCCGAAACGGCTGATTCCGGGGACGATCGCGCTTGGCGCGTTTACGTTTTCGATGGATGCGCTGCCCGGATCGCCGCAGATTCAAAATATCATCCCGACGCAATATTTCGGGACGGACGCGTACGCCGCTCCGGTGGTCGGGATCATCGGCGGGATCATGGTGTTTCTCGGCGGCATGTTCTGGCTGGAGCGCCGCCGCAGACAGGCGGAAGCGGCCGGTGAAGGGTACGGCGAAGGCCATATCAACGAACCGGAAATCAACCGGGAGCAGCGGTATCCGAACATCTGGCTGGCCGTGTTGCCGCTGGTATTGGTGTTGGTATCCAACTACCTGTTGAGCAGAGGGTTTCTCAACGTCGCGGCATGGTACGATCCGGAAATGCTGAAGAAGAATTTCAACATTGCCAACGTGAAAAATGTGGCTTCCACTTGGGCGCTGGTCATCGCCCTGACGATCGGGATTTTGTCGGCATTGCTGATCAATTTCAAGCCTGTGCAAACGAAGTTGGCTTCCGGCTTGACGGCCGCCGCGATGGGGGCGCTGCTGGCGATTTTCAACACGGCGTCCGAGGTCGGATTCGGAAACGTGGTGAAAACGCTTCCCGGTTTCAAGGCGATTCAAGGCTGGATTCTCGGAGCAAGCAATCACCCGTTGGTGTCGGAAGCGTTGGCGGTGAACGTGCTGGCAGGGATAACGGGATCGGCGTCGGGCGGTATGTCGATCGCGCTGGAAGTGATGGGCAAACAATATTTGCAACTGGCGCAGGCGGCCGGCATCAGCCCGGAGCTGCTGCACCGGATCGCGGCGATGGCATCCGGCGGCATGGACACACTGCCGCATAACGGGGCAGTGATTACGCTGCTGGCGATCACCGGGCTGACGCACCGGCAATCGTATAAGGATATTTTTGCCATCACGGTCTTGAAAACGCTTACTGTGTTCATTCTGGCGTTTGCCGTGTCGCTTTTCTAATGTTTCGGGAAAAATAGGGGGCGAGGCTGTGACGGGGCTCGGCTCGTTGATTGAACATGTGGGCATTTTCAAGCAATTGCTCGACTTGCACACCAGCTCGGTGCTCTGCGTATCCGATCTTGCAACCTACTTGTACGTCGAGTGGAGTCCCGATTTTGACCTTGGTGTGCGGCCGGGCGATCAGGTAAAATCGGGCTCGGTGCTTGCCGATGCGATGGCGTGCGGAAAGCCGGTCAGGCGTACAATGGACAAATCGCTGTACGGGGTTCCCTACATCGCGATGGCGGTGCCGATTTTTGCGGAGGGGCGGGTATGCGGCGGGATCGTTTGCTGTATATCGACCGAGCAGCAGGAAAAGATTTCCTCATCGGCGGAAGAATTGTCGGCGATGACGGAGGAGCTGTCCGCGACCGCCGAAACGTTCGCCCGCAATGCGGAATCTCTTGCCGGTGCGAACATGGGAATCGTGGCGCTTGCGAAAACACTGGATGAGCAAATGCATGCGATCGAGCATGTCAATCAAGTGATCGCGCAACTCGCGAGACAGACCAATCTGCTGGGGCTCAACGCTTCGATCGAAGCAGCCCACGCAGGCCAATACGGGCGGGGTTTTTCGGTGGTGGCGAACGAAGTCCGGCGGCTGGCCAACCAGTCGCAAACCTCGGCCAGCGAAGTCAGGGAAAATGTTGCGTCTGTGCTGGAAAGCGCGAAAAACCTGCTGGCACAGGCGGAAGCGATCGCGTCTGCGGCCCAGGAACAGGCGGCGGGCGCCCAGGAACTTGCGGCAGTGGTCCAGCAAATCAACCGGTTGACCGGAATATTGAGCGACTTAGCGAGATAGGATGCAGCACAACGGAGGGATCCAGATGGAACAACTGTTAGCCGGCAAGGTGGCGCTGGTGACCGGAGCGGCCAGCGGCATCGGTCTTGCGATCGCCCGCGCGTTTGCGGAAGCGGGGGCACAAGTGGCGATTTCCGACCTGCGGGAGAAGGCTGCGCAAGCAGCCGCCAAACAATTGCAGGAGGACGGGTATACAGCGTCCGGCATCGTGTGCGATGTGACCAGTGAGCCGCAGTTCCGGGCGGCGATTGACACTGCGGTGCAATCATTCGGCCGCCTGGACATTCTGGTGAACAATGCCGGCTTGCAGCATGTGGCGCCGATTGAAGAGTTTCCAACCGAAAAATTCGAACAGCTCGTCAAGGTGATGCTGACCGCGCCGTTTATCGGAATCAAGCATGCGTTTCCGATCATGAAGCGGCAACGTTTTGGCCGCGTGATCAACATTGCCTCGATCAACGGGCTGATCGGATTTGCCGGAAAAGCGGCCTACAACAGTGCCAAGCACGGGGTCATCGGATTGACAAAAGTCGCCGCCTTGGAAGGGGCGGCGCACGGCATCACTGTCAATGCGTTGTGTCCCGGCTATGTGGATACGCCGCTTGTCCGCAACCAGCTGGAAGATTTGGCGAAGACGCGCAACGTTCCTTTGGAACGGGTGCTGGAGGAAGTGATCTACCCGCTGGTGCCGCAAAGGCGTCTGCTGTCCGTACAGGAAATCGCCGATTACGCGGTGTTTCTGGCCAGCGACAAAGCAGCCGGCATTACGGGAGTGCCCGTTGTGATCGACGGGGGCTATACGGCGCAATAGCCCCCGTTCAAGCTGTACAACAATGGGGGCAGGAGTGGCGTAAAATGTTTTGGAACCGGACCGGCAAGAAGGAAATACGCTCGTTGAAGTCGTACTAGTTTTGTAGGCTGCAGAATGTATTCACTGTCGGGAGGGGAGCCGATGTTTGCAAAATTAACGAATTTTTTTGTACGTTATATACAGAGGTATATGCCTGACCCGTATCTGTTTGCGATATTGCTGACGCTGCTGGTCGTAGCGCTCGATTTCTGGCTGGTGCCGCAAACCACCCTGAGCGGTGTCATCAACGCTTGGTATCAAGGGGTTTGGGGATCGCAGAACATCTTTACGTTCGCTTTGCAGATGACGCTGATCCTGGTGTGCGGCACCACTTTGGCGCAAGCGCCGCTGATCCAAAAAGGGTTGGAGCGGCTGGCGGCGATCCCGCAAAATCAGGTGCAGGCGGCTGTCATGTGTTTTTTGGCGGGGGCGATCGGCTCGCTCCTCAACTGGGGTTTGGGGCTTGTGATCGGCACGATTTTGGCGAAAGAGATCGCGAAGCGGCTGGAGCAGATGGATTTCGGGTATGTGGTGGCGGCCGCATATATGGGCTTTATCACTTGGACATCCGGTTTTTCCAGTTCGATCGTGCTGGCCAATGCCGATCCGACGAGCTCGCTGAACATCATTTACAAACTGACCAAACAAACCGTCGGTATTGAAAATGACATTCTGACGGCGTACAACATCGTACCGGTGGTTGTGACGCTGGTCCTCTTTCCGTTCATGCTGAAATGGATCGCACCGCGCGATATCAAACCGATCAATCGCAGCGCTTTGTTCAACGCGGAAACTGCGGTCACCGCTGAACCGGTGGCGCAACCGGCGCAGCCGAAGACGTTTGCGAGCGTTCTGGAAAATGCGTGGATTTTAAACCTGATCCTGGTCGTTGCCGGGTTCTACGAGTTTTTCGGCCCGCTGCACGGAGCTGTTACGATCAACACGATGATCCTGTTGTTCACTTTGCTGGGGCTTCTTTTGCACTGGACGCCGATTCGCTACGTGCGGGCGTTCTGTGAATCGGCGAAGGCGTCCGGTTCGTTGCTGCTGCAATACCCGTTGTACGGGGGGATTATGGCGCTGATGGCGTATCAACCGGCCAAAGGGATCGATCCTTTGCAAACAGTGCTGGCCAGCGAGCTGGTGAAAGCTGCCACTGTTCATACTCTGCCGTTTTTGAACTATATCGGGTCCTGCATCATCACGATGTTCGTTCCGTCAGGGGGCGGCCACTGGGCTGTCCAGGGACCTGTCTCGATTCAGGCGGCGTTGGCGCTCGGTCAAACGTCACCGGCGTATCTCGGCAAGATTTCGATGTCCGTCGCGTTTGGTGAAGGCGTTTTCAATATGATCCAACCGTTCTGGGCACTGCCGATCCTGGCGCTGGCCGGGCTGACGATTCGCGATATTATGGGCTATTGCGTGATGGCGTTGCTGTTTGGATTCACGATCTTCGGGGCGGCGCTGCTGATTTTCTAACTGCTGCAGCAGACCACCTGCGCCAAGCTTGAAACTGAAACAGGGAGAGGAAAAGATGAGCAGCAAAGCGGTATGGTTTCCCACACAATCACTGATCGAATCGACTCGCCTCTATCAATGGATGCAGCAATTGGGGTTCCAGCAGTATGACGATTTTTTGCAGGCGGCGGTGAACGATGTCGGCTGGTTCTGGCAAGAGGCGGAAAAAGCGCTCGGCATCGAGTGGTTCCATCCGTACGATAAAGCGCTTGATCTGTCGAAAGGCATCAAGTGGCCTGACTGGTACGTCGACGGCCGGTTGAATGTGGTGCACAACGCGGTCGACAAATGGGCGAACAATCCGGCCACCGCACATCGGACAGCACTTGTCTGGGAAGGCGATGACGGGGCGGTCAAGCGATACACGTTCGCCGAACTGAGCGGCTGGGTCGCTCGCGTGGCGGAGGGGCTGCGCAAGCAGGGGATCGAAAAAGGGGACCGCGTGTCGATCTACATGCCGATGCTTCCTGAGACGGTCGTCGCCATGCTGGCGGTTGCAAAAATCGGCGCGATGTTCTCACCGGCGTTCTCCGGCTACGGAGCGGATGCGGTCGCCAAGCGGATGGAAGCGTCGACAGCGAAGATGCTGATTACGGCGGACGGCTTCTTGCGGCGCGGCAAAGCGGTGGCCATGAAAGAGGAAGCCGATCGGGCGGTGGCGATGGCTCCTTCCGTGGAAAAAGTCGTGGTGGTCCGCCGACTCGGCCGCGAAATCCCGTGGACGGAAGGTCGGGATGTGGACTGGAAGGAGTTGGAGGCTGGCGTTACCCGTTCCGGGTTGCAGGCGGGAGATGCTGGACGAGCCGGATCGGAAACGGCCGGTACCGGTCTCCCGTGTGAAGTGATGAACAGTTCCGATCCGCTCATGTTGCTCTACACGTCGGGCACCACCGGCCGGCCGAAAGGCGCGGTGCACACGCATGCGGGATTTCCGCTGAAAGCGGCGTTTGACGCCGGATTTGGAATGGATCTGAAACAGGGTGAAACCCTGTTTTGGGTGACCGACATGGGCTGGATGATGGGGCCGTTTTTGGTGTTCGGCGCTTTGTTGAACGGCGCGACCGCCGTGCTGTTTGAGGGCTCGCCCGATTATCCGGAACCGGACCGCCTGTGGAAGCTGGTGGCCGACCACCAGGTGACCCATCTCGGAATTTCGCCGACACTGATCCGGTCGCTGATGAAGCACGGCGAGTCCTGGGTGAGAAAGCATGACATCGGCTGCCTGCGGGCGATCGGCTCGACCGGGGAACCGTGGAATCCGGAGCCGTGGATGTGGCTGTTTGAAAAAGCGGGCAACCGCAAGATTCCGATCATCAACTATTCCGGCGGCACGGAAATCTCCGGCGGCATCCTGGGCAATGTGCTGCTCAGGCCGATTTCTCCGATCACGTTCAATTCGCCGCTACCCGGCATGGATGTGGATGTGTATGACGAGAACGGACAACCGGTTCGCAATGCGGTCGGCGAACTGGTGATCAAACAGCCGTGGGTCGGTATGACCAACGGGTTTTGGCAGGATCCGGAGCGGTATGAGAAAACGTATTGGAGCCGCTGGCCCGATACATGGGTGCACGGTGACTGGGTGATTCTCGACGATGAAGGTTTTTGGACGATTACCGGCCGCTCCGACGATACGTTGAATGTGGCCGGCAAACGGCTCGGGCCGGCCGAGATGGAATCTGTGCTGGTCGGTCATGAAGCGGTTTTGGAAGCGGGCACGATTGGCGTTCCCGACGAGATCAAAGGGGAAGCCGCCGTCTGTTTCGTGGTGCTGAAACCGGGCTATCAACCATCGCCTGCACTGCAGGCCGAACTGGTCGATCTCGTAGGCGAAAAAATGGGCAAAGCGCTACGTCCGAAAACGATTCACTTTGTGAAAGAGCTGCCGAAAACCCGTAACGGCAAAATCCTCCGCCGGGCGATGCGCGCCGCTTATCTGGACAAGGAGGCCGGCGACCTGTCCTCGCTGGAAAACCCGGAAGCGGTCGAGGCGATCCGTACGGTCCGCCCGCAAACTTCATAAGCATCCAGCGGATTCCCGCTCAACCCCCGATCCAGGTGGATCGGGGGTTTTTTCTAGCAACAAATTGCGAGAAAAGTATAAACCCCTTTTTGGCTGACCATACTGAGGCTATCAGGAAAACTTACAGGGCAGAGTGGTACTGGCAAGGCTGAAGCGTTTGCGGGCGTCACAAAGGTTTCGGAATGGGCTGCAGGGCTTCATGTCACTTTGGTGGAGATGCAAAAAAGGGGAGGACGGAACGATGCGGGTGCGACTGGTGGCAGGTATGGCAGGTATGATCTTTGCCGGGGGGTTGCTGAACGGCTGGCAGGCTGCTTCGCCAGCGAAAATCGCTGAAGCGGCGCAGCCGATACAGGCATACGCTGGCGCAAAAGCGGCTGTTCAGGGAGCGGAGAACAGGCTGGCCGCAGCGGACAGAGCAACGGGGGAGATTCCGGCGGATGCTGTTCGGCTGCGGATCATCGCCAACTCCGATTCGCCGGAGGACCAGGCGCTCAAGCGTCGGATTCGAGACCGGATTATCGATGAAGTCGGCAAGCGGCTGCGCGGAGTGGCCAGCCACGACAAGGCCCGTCAGGTGATTCAGGCGGAGGTGCCGCAATTGAATGCGATCGCGGCAGACGTGGTCAAACAAGCGGGCGCTTCCTATCCCGTACGGACCGATTATGGGATGGTGCCGTTTCCGACCAAAATCTACGGAAACAAAGTCTATCCGGCCGGCGAATATGAAGCGCTGCGGATCGTGATCGGGGCAGGAAAAGGCCAGAATTGGTGGTGCGTGCTGTTCCCGCCCCTCTGCTTTGTCGACCTGGCGAACGGCGATGCGGTGCAAGCGAAAGACATGGATACGAAGCCGCTGGCTACCGTGCAGGTGCCGGCGGGTGACCGCAATGCGGCCCAGGCGGTGCAAGTTCGGCTCGGGATTCTTGATCTGCTCACTTCGCTTGTCATAAAGATCGGGGAGATTGTCAAATCGATTTTTGCTTAAACCCCCATGCCCCTGGCGGGGCACAATATGACCAATGAAAATCGCTGGATGTGCTATTTTCTCATCAAAAGGGTTTCTCCACATCACCCCCGTTGATCTCCACACACAAGGCTCCGTTCGCAGACAAGGTGACACGGTTCTGCCACCGTTCCTCGTTCCACCACGCTTTGGATGGAAAATGCGGTGGAAAACGGATGAGGAGGCATTGGATTCGAAACCGATGCAAACACTACAGACGTGGGGCAGGTAGCGGCGGTTTTAATTACCTATAGAAAGATACTTGACTAATGTTCGTATAATTAGATAATATACATACATAAAGTTAGTTGGTGTAAAAACTACACCTTAGCTGGAGAAACAGTCATCACACGAGGAAAGGAACGAACGGAACATGGCAAAAGTGTTGTACATCACGGCAAATCCGAAAGCTGCCGCCGAATCTTACAGTATGTCTGTCGGCCAGGCGTTTCTGGAGGTGTACCGGCAAGCGAATCCGGCCGATGAAATTGTCGAACTGGATTTGTACAAAATGGACATTCCCCATATCGATGCAGATGTCTTTAACGGTTGGGGCAAACTGCAGCAAGGAACCGCTTTTGATCAGCTGAGCCCGGAAGAACAAGGCAAAATCGGGCGCATCAACGAACTGACCGACCAGTTTGTAGCAGCCGACAAATACGTGTTTGTCACTCCGATGTGGAATTTCAGCGTACCGCCGAAAATGAAAGCTTATATCGACACGATTTGCATTGCCGGCAAGACGTTCAAATACACGGAGCAAGGTCCCGTCGGGTTGCTGAAGGGTAAAGAAGCGGTGCACATTCAAGCACGCGGCGGAATTTATTCAGACGGTCCGGCGAAGGAGTTTGAATTCGGCGACCGGTACATCCGGACAGTATTAACCTTCCTCGGAGTGTCGTCGATTGAATCGATTATCGTCGAAGGAATGGCCCAGCATCCGGAACAAGCGGAACAAATCAAAGCGAAAGCGATTGACCGCGCACGCGAAGTAGCGAAAAAATTTGCTCGAGCTGGGGTGACGGTGTAAACCGTCGGTACTGGTTCGATCCTCCCTATTACTCACAGAATCCCCAGCGCTGTTTATCCACATGGGATTCACGCCACTGACTGCCGAGGAGATGCCGTCCGAGCTGTTGTCTTCCAAGCATTTTCAGCAAAATCGGGAGAAGGCAGTACCGATACGGAAAATCCTGCATCAACAAGTTATCCACATGTTTGTGTGGATAATGTGCACAAGTAGAACAATCGTTCCGTAACCGGAGTCCTAGGCTGGATTTCCACGTTGCAATCTGTATAATAGGCGTGTAATCATAATCAGAATCGGACAAGGTGGGACTTGCGATGGGCACGGCACGGCTGGGAACAACCCGGCAAGACATCGAACGGGCAGCCGAATTGCTTCGGCAGGGCGAATTGGTGGCGTTTCCGACAGAAACGGTGTATGGTCTCGGCGCCCATGCGATGGATGCGGCGGCTGTGGATAAAATTTTTCAGGCGAAAGGACGCCCGGCGGACAATCCGTTGATTGTCCACATTGCCCACAGGGTACAACTGGCGGATCTGGCAGACAACCTGCCGCCGGTGGCGGAAAAGCTGATCGAATCGTTCTGGCCCGGTCCGTTGACGCTGGTGCTTCCGCGGCAGCCCGGTGTGCCTGACCGGGTGACGGCAGGGTTATCGACAGTCGCTGTTCGGATGCCAAACCACCCTGTTGCGCTGTCGCTTTTGCAAACAGCCGGTGTGCCGGTGGCGGCACCGAGCGCCAATCGCTCCGGTCGGCCCAGTCCGACGGCCGCGGTTCACGTCTTGGAAGATTTGGACGGAAAAATCACTGCGGTGGTGGACGGGGGAACGACAGGCGTGGGAGTCGAATCGACCGTACTGGATGTAACGGTCGATCCGCCGATGATTCTCCGGCCCGGCGGCGTGACAAAGGAAATGCTTCGACAAGTGATCGGCCCTCTGCAGGAAGATCTATCTTTGAAACGAAACTCTGGCGAAGAAATGGACCCGGCGCTTGCCCCCGCCGCCAACGGGCGAATTGCGACCGCTCCGCGCTCTCCCGGAATGAAATATACGCACTACGCTCCGCGGGGGGAAATGTGGATTGTGGAAGGGCCTGTGGATAAACAGGTCGAGTTGATCCAAACGCTTGTGGATAAGTCGACAGCGGAAGGAACCAGGACGGGTGTGTTGACGACAGACGAACACCAAGCGGCATACCGGGCGGACGCGGTGCTCTCCTGCGGGAAGCGGGAAGCGCTGGAAACGGTCGCTGCCGGCTTGTATGGTGTGCTCCGCCGGTTTGATGAACTGGGAGTGGAACGGATTTATGCGGAGAGTTTCCCGGAAGCAGGAATCGGCGCCGCCATCATGAACCGCCTGCGGAAAGCGGCCGGATACCGCGTCATCCGGTGACCGCTTGCGGGCCATTGTGGAATGTCGCGTTCTGATCAGGTCAGCCAGTAAGCCGGCTGGCTATTTTTTTTGTCCTGTTTCGTGGACATGTTGCATAAACATGGCAGGGAAACGTTCGGAAGCGGAGGCGTCCTCATGGCACATGTAGCACCAGGCGAACTGTTCACTCTGTTGACGACGGCCGTTGCGCTCGGCAGCGACGCGATGTCGTTGGGGATCGGAATCGGCATGTATCGCTTGACGCGGCGGGAGATTTCCCGCGTCAGCTTTACGATCGGACTGTTCCATGTTTTGATGCCGCTGGCCGGCATGGCCCTCGGACTGTATCTGCACAATCTGATGGGCGATATCGCGCAGCTACTCGGGGCGCTGTTGCTGGTCGGACTGGGGATTCACATGATCTGGGACGCATGGAAAGGTGAGCAGGAGCCGCCGGTCGTGCTGAACAAGACGGCGGGTTGGGGATTGATGCTGTTCGCTATGAGCGTCAGCGTCGATGCGCTGTCGGTCGGTTTCAGCCTCGGCCTGTCAAACGCCCATTTCGGGCTTGCGGTGCTGCTGTTTGGCGTCGTCGGCGGCCTGATGGCGGCGATCGGGCTGTCGATCGGCAGCATCATGGGACGCGTGTTGGGAGAATCGATGCAGTTGATCGGCGGGGCGATCCTCATTCTGTTCGGGACGCAGTTCATTCTGTAGGGGTGGGATGGTGTGTGGGAGATTGTCTGCAGCAGCTTTTTGTCCGGTATGGCAACACCCGTCGGTGGCTGGCTGGTTCTCCGGTTTCGGCGGCTGTCGAAGCGGCTGCTGGCCGTATTTTTGGGGCTGGCGACGGGGATCATGCTGACGGTCGTGCTGACCGAACTGATGCCCGCCTCGATTGCATCGGGCGGCCATGCAATGTTTCTCGTGGGTGCCGGCAGCGGCTGGTTTTTTCTGCTGCTGCTTCGCGGCGTGGTGTCGTCCGCAATGAAACGGTGGGGGCTGCACGGGGAAAAAGCGGCTTTTCTGCAAATGGGCTGGTTTCTCGCGTTGTCGATTGCGCTGCACGACCTGCCGGAAGGATTTGCGATCGGCGCGGGAGAGTCGCTGCATCCGCAGGTCGGCATGGTGATCGCGCTGGCGATCGCATTGCATAACATTCCGGAAGGTATGAGCATTGCCGTACCTCTGCGGTTGGCGGGAGTCGGCGGCTGGCAGGTGATCTGGATCACGTTCCTGGCGGGGATGACGACGCCGCTAGGGACGGTCATCTCGCTGTGGCTGTTCACCGTATCCGACGTGTTTATTTCACTGTCGCTGGCGTTTGCCGGCGGGGCGATGGTATACGTGGTTTCCCGTGACATTCTGCCGGAAGCCCTGCAGGCGAACAAGCTGTGGGCGGCGCTTGGCATCGCGATCGGGGCAGGTGTCATGCTGGCTGTCTCGGCTCTCCATTAATTTTTGCATCGAGCTGAAAGAACGGGTTATACTGGAACCGAGAAAGTCTGCGAACGAGAGGCAGGGGATTCGGTGTATCGCGTTCTTTTTGTCTGTACCGGTAATACATGCCGCAGTCCGATGGCGGAAGCCATGTTAAAAAAACAGCTGGCCGAAAAAGGAATTTCCGATATCGAAGTGCGGTCTGCGGGCGTTGCAGCGGCTGCTGGCAGTCCCGCTTCGACCGGGGCGCTTGAGGCGCTGCGCAAGCGGCAATTGCAAGGGGATCAGCACCGCTCCCAGATGTTCACGGAAGAGTTGGGAAATTGGGCCGATCTGATCCTGACGATGACCGCTTCCCACAAACAAATGCTCGGCGGCCGGTTTCCGCAATTTTTGGATAAGGTGTTCACCTTGAAAGAGTATGTGGGAGGGGCGGAAGATCACGATATTTCCGATCCGTTTGGCGGGGATCAGGACGTGTACGAGCAGACGGCGCAGGAAATCGAACAGGCGATTGCGGCGCTTGTGGAAAAACTTCGTCACAGGTAAAATGGAGCGAAAGGGGGAATATGCGGTGCGAGTGGCGATTGCGGCTGATCACGGCGGATACGCCTTGAAAGAACAGATGAAACATGTGCTGCAGGAACTGAATCTTGAGTTCCAGGATTTTGGCACCGACAGCGAGCAGTCGGTCGATTATCCGGACTACGGCCTGAAAGTGGCGGAAGGAGTTGCCAAAGGGGAGTTTGACCGCGGGATTCTGATCTGCGGGACAGGCCTTGGCATGTCGATCGTCGCCAACAAAGTGCCGGGTGTGCGCTGCGCGGTGGTGCATGACTGTTTTTCCGCCAAAGCGACGCGCGAGCATAATGACACGAACGTTTTGGCGATGGGCGCGCGCGTGATCGGTCCCGGTCTGGCGGAAGAGATCGTTCGCATCTGGCTGACGACCGAATTTGCCGGCGGGCGGCATGCGAGACGGTTGGACAAGATTCGCGAAATTGAACAAAAATACGGGCAGGAAGAGGGCGTCTGCGGATGTTAGACCTGTCCGCCATCGCGAAGGTCACGCGGCAGGTGATCGACGAATTGCAGCAGGTGGCGCGGCTTGATGCCGATCAGATGTTGGTGATCGGCGCTTCCAGTTCGGAAGTGATCGGCGAAAAAATCGGGTCGGCCGGTTCGACGGAAGTGGCAAAGGCGATCGTCGAGGCTGTGTTGACGGCGCGGAATGAGTATGGGTTTCATGTGGCGTTTCAATGCTGCGAGCACCTGAACCGCGCGTTGGTGGTAGAACGCGCGACGATGAAAGCGTTTGGCCTGGAAGAAGTGACGGTGGTACCGGTGCCGCAGGCGGGCGGAGCGGTGGCCGCGACTGCGTTTCGCAGCTTGCAGGATCCGGTGTTGGTCGAGCGGATTCAGGCACACGCGGGAATTGACATCGGCGACACGCTGATCGGCATGCATTTGCGGCCGGTGGCGGTTCCGGTCCGGCCGACAGTCAAATCGATTGGGCAGGCGCATGTGACGATGGCGAGAACCCGTCCGAAACTGATCGGCGGCGCCCGAGCCGTTTACATACTGCAGGAGGTCCCTGAAAAGGATTCGGACTAAGCTTCGAATGCATTCATCATGTTATTTCGAGTTGTTTCGAGCGGCTCCGCTCACGGCAACGCGGAGCCGATCATCCTTGGAGAAGGAGAGGAATTGGCGATGAATCATCTGCGGTTGGTGGATAAAGAGGTCGCGGAGGCGATTGACAAGGAACTCGGCCGCCAGCAGTCGAAAATCGAACTGATCGCGTCCGAAAACTTCGTGAGCCGCGCCGTCATGGAAGCGATGGGGACGGTGCTGACCAACAAGTATGCGGAAGGCTATCCGGGCAAGCGGTATTACGGCGGTTGCGAATATGTGGACATTGTGGAAAATCTGGCCCGCGAGCGCGTGAAGAAAATATTTGGTGCGGAACACGCCAACGTGCAGCCGCATTCGGGAGCACAGGCGAACACCGCGGTGTATTTTGCGTTTCTGAAGCCTGGCGACACGGTGCTGGGGATGAATCTGGCGCACGGTGGCCACCTGACGCACGGCAGTCCGGTGAACATTTCCGGGCAGTACTACAATTTTGTGCCCTACGGGGTGGATGAGGTCACACACCGGATCGACTACGATGTGGTCCGCCGGCTGGCGGAAGAGCACAAACCGAAAATGATCGTGGCGGGCGCTTCCGCCTATCCGCGCGTGATCGATTTTGCGAAACTGCGGGAGATTGCCGATTCGGTCGGAGCCTACCTGATGGTCGACATGGCTCACATTGCGGGACTGATCGCCACGGGCCACCACCCGAGTCCGGTTCCGTTCGCCGATTTTGTCACATCGACGACGCACAAGACGCTGCGCGGACCACGGGGCGGCCTGATCCTTTGCAAGGAGAAGTATGCGAAGGAGATCGACAAGGCGATTTTCCCGGGGATTCAGGGCGGTCCTTTGATGCATGTGATCGCGGCGAAAGCGGTCGCTTTCGGCGAAGTGCTTCGCCCGGAATTCGCCCAGTATTCGCAGGCGGTGATCGACAATGCGCAAGCGTTGGCGCAAGCGCTGATCGACCGCGGCTTTAACCTGGTATCCGGCGGCACGGACAACCATCTGATCCTGATCGATCTGCGCAACCTCGGACTCACCGGGAAAGAAGCGGAGAAACTGTTGGATGAAGTCGGCATCACGGTTAACAAAAATGCGATTCCGTTCGACCCGCAAAGCCCGTTCGTGACGAGCGGCATCCGGATCGGCACGCCGGCTGTGACAACCCGCGGTTTCGACCGGGACGCAATGGTCGAGGTGGCGGACATTATCAACCTCTCCTTGCGCAACGGCAACGACCAGCCGAGCCTCAACGAAGCGATGCGCCGTGTCCGTGCCCTGTGCGAGAAGTTCCCGCTGTACGAGGGATTGCAGAAAGCTTGACAAACGAATTGTTGTACGCGATGCAGGTGCTGGCATGCTCAACCGGTGCCTGCATCTTTTTTGTTATGCCAAAATCACATTTGCAAAAATCTTTCGAGAAAAATACACTCTATTATACGAGTGTACAAGGTTACGAGATTGCAAGTACGGGAGAAAGGAGTCGGGTGCATGTCCCATCGCCAGAGACTGCTGATGGTTCTGATGGCTGTTGGGCTGATCTTGCTGGGAGTGGCGTTTCCTTCTTTTTTGACGCCGAATGACATCGGCTTGCTCGACGCGGTGCGGACCGCGGAGGAAACGCGGCAGGCGAATCCGCTGCTACTCGCCTCCGTACTGGTCGTGCTTTTGAATACGGTGCGGGCCCTCCCCCATTACATCGGAGTGTTTCTGCTCTGTGAAGCACTGCTGGATGTGGTAAAACCCCGCTGGCTGTCCGCCTTGCTGCCGATGCTGATTTTGCCTGGTGTGTACAAGCTGATCAATCTGTACACACCGATCAAATACCATTTCGGCGGTCCGGCTGTGATGCTGGTGGTGGCCATTATCTTCCTCAATCGGATGGAGCGGGGCGCCGCCGGAATCGGTGCGAAGGTGCTCATCCTGGGGCAGTTTTTGCTGGCGGTCGAATGGCTGGATATGGTGAAATGGCTGACGCCTTACGGGTTCGGATTGGGACCGGTTTCTTTCAAGATCAAGCAGTTGGCGGAGAGCAACGGGGTCGATTTTGGACTGAGCATGTTCGCTTTGCTTTTGTGTCTGTTCCTGCTGCTGTCGGTCGGCATATCGGTGCTGCTCACCCGGATGTTCAATCAGACGGTGCGGGAGCGCAACCGGGTTCATCAGGTGCAGCTCAAAATGGCGGAGGCGCGGTCCGGTCAGGAAGTGCTGTTCCTGGTGCATGACCTGAAGACGCCGCTAACTTCGATCGGAGGACTGAGCTCGTTGATCAACATGCGCGTTGATGATGAGAAAGTCCGAACTTATTCACAGAAGATTGAACAATCGATCACGGTGATGAGCGAAATGATTTCGGAGATTCTGTTTGCCGACAGAAAGAAGCTGGTGTCGGTGCAGGAGATTCTGGATACGGTGACATCCAGCCGTTTCAGCGGATCGCCGGATGTGCTGACCGTCGAAGTGCGGGAGCCCATGCCGCTTTTATACGTCAACAAAATCCGCATCGTGCGGGCATTGATCAATCTTTTGAATAACGCGTTCGACGCGGTTGCCGGGCTGCCGCATGGTTCCGTCCGTTTGCTGGTGGAACGGTCGCAGAGCGAAGTCCATTTTTCGGTGGTGGACAATGGGACGGGGATCCCGCAAGAGGATCTGGAAAACATCTGGAACCTCGGCTATTCGACCAAAGATTCGGCCGGCGCCGGCCTTGCGTTTGTACGCCAAGTGGTGAAGGCGCATGGGGGACGGACGGCCGTTCGCAGTACAAAAGGGGAAGGCACAGTTGTGACCGTGATACTGCCGGGAGGTGCGGAGCCGGATGGCAAGGATTCTGATCGTCGATGATGATGCAATGATTCGCTTTACCTTGCAGGAAATCTGCGAGTTCGCCGGCTTTGTGCCGGAAGCGTTCGACAGCGGCAGGCGGGCGGTGCAGCGGTTTGCGGAAGCGGCGTTCGACATGGTGCTGGTGGATTATCATATGCCGGATCTGGATGGCTTGGAAGCGGTCCTGGCGATGCGGCGCTTCAATCAGGAAGTGCCGATTCTCGTCTTGACGGTGGACGAGCGGCAGGAGACGATGAACCGGTTTTTGCGAGCGGGCGCGACCGATTTTGCCGTCAAACCGGTACGGGCGCCCGACCTGATCTCGCGCATGCAAATCAATCTCCGGCTGTCGTCGATCGAGCGGCAGCAACGCGAGAAACAGCGGGAAGTCTGGGTGACCAAGGGAATCAGCGAAAATACGCTCAACCTGATCGCCAGGTTTCTGAAGGCCCAGAATGAGCCGGTTACGCTGGAGGAGATCACGGCCGGGGTGGGGTTGGCGTATTCCACCGTCCACCGCTATATCGCGCACCTTCTGGAGGAAGGGCGGGTGCAAGCGGTGCCGCATTACCGCAAGATCGGCCGGCCGAAGAACCGGTATCTGTGGAGGGAGAAAATCTAGCAGCCGATTTTCTCTCTTTTTTCTCTTTTTTATCTGTATCATCTGAAAAATGGCTCAACTATAATTGGAAACAAACTGACAGGAGCCAGGGGATTGAACATGCAACCAGTCATCGGTATCACCAGCACGCTTGTCAAGATCAATGAATTCAGCGAAGGCGTCTATGTGCATCAGGATTACCATCGCGCGATTGTGGCTGCCGGGGGACTGCCCCTGGTGCTTCCGCTGACCGATCCGGATTCGTTTTCGCGGTTGATCGACCTGTGCGACGGGGTGATTTTCAGCGGCGGGGAAGATGTCGACCCGCAGCAGTACGGGGCGGAACCGCAGCAGCATCTGGGACCGATCCACCCGCAACGCGACCGGGTGGAAGTGGCGGCGGTACGCTACACGATCGGCGCCGGGAAGCCGCTGCTTGCTATTTGCCGTGGCGCTCAGGTGCTCAATGTGGCGCTTGGCGGCACGCTCTATCAAGACTTGCCCAGTGAGTATCCGGGCGCTCTGCAGCATTCGCAAAAAGCGGCGAGAGGGGTGGACACCCATTGGGTTGAGCTGGCGGAGGGCAGCTATTTGCACCGCATTTTTGGACAGACGCAGATTCGGGTGAACAGCTTGCACCATCAGGCGATCCGGCAAGCAGCTGCCGGGTTGGTCGTCACAGGTACCGCTTCTGACGGAGTGATTGAGGCGGTGGAAGCTCCTGGTTGCGTTTTTACGATCGGAGTGCAGTGGCACCCCGAATCGATGGCGGAGCGCGATCCGTTAATGCAAGCCCTGTTCCGGGAGTTTGTCGACCAAAGCCGGGCGGCGAAGAAGAATCGGCTGTCAGCCCCGCTGACGGGCTGATGGACAAGGGTGCACCAGAACAGAAAAGCAAAAAGGGGGATCAAGACAAATGAAAAACGGGAGAGTTTTGAAATTGACCTTGACCGGTGTGTTGGCCGCGGGCATGTTGCTGGCGGGCTGCTCGAAATCGCAAACAGCGGTGGACAACGCAGTTGGCGGCGAGAAGCGGACCGATCTGGTCGTGGCGCAGGCGGCCAATCCGACCACCATGGACCCGCAGGACGCGCAGGATACGCTGTCGTACTCGATTATGAAAACGATGTACGAAGGATTGCTCGGGTTTGACAAAGACATGAAGATCGTGCCAGTATTGGCCGAATCGATGCCGGAACTGAGCAAGGATGCGAAATCGGTCACCTTCAAGTTGAAAAAGGGCATCAAGTTTCATGATGGCACTGATTTAAACGCGGAGGCGGTGAAAATCAATTTTGACCGGGTGAAAGATCCGAATAACAAGCTGAAGCGGGCGTCCCTGTTCGCCGTGATTGAAAAAACGGAAGTGGTCGACCCGTATACGGTGAAATTCACTCTCAACCGGCCGTTTGCTGCGATTGTGCAAACATTCGCCCATCCGGCCGCGATGATCATTTCGCCGAAGGCGATCAAGGAATACGGCAAGGAGATCCAGCGCAAGCCGGTCGGGACAGGGCCGTTCCAGTTTGTCGAGTGGAAAGACGCCGACCATGTGACAGTCAAGAAGTTCGACGGGTATTGGGATAAGGCGAATGCGGCAAAGGTCGAAAAAATCACGTTCAAGCCGGTGACCGAAGCCGGATCCCGCGTGGCGATGCTGAAGACGGGCGAGGCGCAGTTCGTCTATCCGCTGCCGCCCGACCAGGTGGACAGCTTGAAGGATGACAAAAATGTGGCGGTTGACCGATCGCCGTCGATTGTGGAGCGCTACATCGCGTTCAATACCACCAAGAAACCGTTTGACGAAAAGCGTGTCCGGCAAGCGCTCAACTACGCGGTCAACAAAGACGCGTTGATCAAGGTCGTTGCCAAAGGCTACGCTTCACCTGCCGAATCGGTGATCGCGCCGAAGGTATGGGGTTTCCAGAAACAGCAGATGTACGGCTACGATCCAGGGAAAGCGAAGCAGCTGCTGGCGGAAGCGGGATATCCGAACGGGTTTGAAACGACGATTTGGACGGCAAACGCCACCGAGTCGGTGAAAATCGCCGAGTTCATCCAGCAGCAGTGGAAGGAGGTCGGCATCAAGGCGAACGTCCAGCAGATGGAATCGGGCACGCTGTCGAACCAGATGTACGTGAAACCGGAAGATAGCAAAATGCTCACCTATTCCGGCGGCTGGTCGCCGTCGACCGGCGAAGCGGACTGGGGTATCCGGCCGCTCCTGACGAAAGATCTGTTCCCGCCGGCCGGTTACAACGTAGGCTATTACGTCAACGAGCGTGTGGAAAAGGATATCGCCACCGGTTTGCAGTCGACAGATGAGAAAGAACGGCTTGCCGCTTATGCGGACGCACAGAAAACGATCGTCGAGGACGCTCCGTGGGTGTTCCTGTACGTGCCGGATAACGTTTCGGGCAAGCGGAAAAATCTGTCCGGCGTATTCGTGCTGCCCGATGGCGCGCTCGATTTGAACCGCGCAGAATTCAAATAAGCGGCATGCAGGTCCAAGGAGATTGACCTTGGACCTGTTCTGTCCGGATGTCCGACATGGGCCGCACTCCGCGTCCCGCTGCGGGGTACATTGTCCGTGAAGGAAGGAGGAAGCAAAGTGATTGCGTTTATCTGCAGGCGTTTGGCGGCCATGATTCCGATCCTGCTGGTCGTCGCGATCGTGATTTTTCTGTTTCTGCACATGATTCCGGGCGATCCGGCGCGAATCATCGCCGGGCCGGAAGCTTCTTTGCAAGATGTGGAAAATACGCGGGTCAAGCTCGGCCTCGACAAACCGTTGCACGAGCAGTTCTGGCGGTTTGCCACACACGCGCTGCAAGGGGATTTCGGCATATCGTACCGGACGCATGAGCCGGTGCTTTCGATGATTGCCGAGCGGTTCGGCCCGACGATGGAACTGACTAGTTTCAGTATGGTGTGGGCTGTGGCCGCCGGTTTGCTGGTCGGAGTGATCGCTGCCACCCGCCGGGGAAAATGGCAGGATCAACTGTCAATGTTCGGCGCCATCACCGGGATTTCGATGCCTTCTTTTTGGCTCGGGCTGATGCTGATCGAACTGTTTGCCGTCCGGCTCGGCTGGTTTCCCACCGGCGGGAACGGTTCGTTTGCCCACGTTGTCCTGCCGGCGATCACGCTCGGGTCAGGGGTGGCTGCGGTGATCGCCCGCTTCACTCGGTCCAGTTTGCTGGAAACGTTGCAGGAAGATTACGTCCGAACGGCAAGAGCGAAAGGAGCCAGGGAAACGATCGTGGTGTGGTCACACGCATTACGCAACGCCTTGATTCCGGTTGTTACGATGACGGGGCTCCAATTCGGATTTTTGCTGGGGGGTTCGGTCGTGGTGGAAGCGGTTTTTTCCTGGCCGGGCATGGGGCGGCTGTTGATCGATGCGGTGAATTTTCGCGATTATCCGGTGATTCAGGCGGAGATGCTGCTGTTCGCGCTGGAGTTTATGCTGATCAATCTGCTGGTCGACGTGTTGTATGCCGTCTTGAACCCGCAGATTCGCGCACAAAGGTAGGAAGGGGGACCGCTTATGCCGCAATCTGTCATGCAAACGAGACCACCCGTTGCCGCAGCCGTCCCGGCCGCCCCGGCGGATACGCCGTTCCGCCAATTTGTCCGGAAGTTTCGCCGCAGCAAGCTGGGGCTGATCGCTTTTCTGATCGTGACGCTGCTGCTGGTCTTGATGGTGATCGGTCCACTGATTGCACCGTATGATCCGACGACTCCCGACTATAACGCCGTTTTGGATCCGCCGTCAGCCAAACATTGGGCGGGTACGGACGAATTTGGCCGGGACATTTTCAGCCGCATCCTCTGCGGAACCCGCATCTCGCTGGCAGTCGGTCTGGTTTCCGTATTGATCGGTGCGTCGATCGGCACGTTCTTCGGCCTCACAGCCGGTTACTACGGCGGCAAGTACGATGCGTTTGTTACCCGCGTTTGCGACGTGCTGTTCGCGTTTCCGGGAATTTTGCTGGCGATCGCGATTATCGCCATTCTCGGCCCGGGGCTGCCGAATGTGGTGATTGCGGTCGCTACCTTTACCATCCCGATTTTTATTCGAATCGTCCGCGGCAACACACTGGCGCTGAAAAATATGACATACATTGAAGCGGCCCGGGCGATGGGGATCCGCGACCGGTCGATCATCTGGCGGCATATTTTCCCGGGCACGTTTTCGATCGTGCTCGTCTATTTCACCATGCGGATCGGTTCGGCGATTCTGATTGCCGCTTCCTTGTCGTTTCTCGGGTTGGGCGCGCAGCCGCCGACACCGGAATGGGGAGCGATGCTCAGCCGCGGCCGCGAGTACCTGACGTCCGCTCCGCACGTTGCAACGTTTCCCGGTTTGGCGATTCTGGTCACCTGCCTGGCGTTCAATCTGCTGGGAGATGCGGTACGGGATGCGCTGGACCGCAAGATCAAGGACTGAGGGGTGGCGAGCATGACAAACAGACTGCTGGAAGTAAGCGACCTGAAAATCAAGTTTCGCGTGCAGGACGCACAGGTGACAGCCGTCTCCGGCGTTTCGTTTCAGCTCAACGAAGGGGAAACGGTCGGCCTGGTGGGCGAATCGGGCTGCGGCAAGTCAATCACGTCCTTGTCCATCATGCGCCTGCTGCCCGGTGTGCCGGTCTGTCAGGTGGAAGGGACCATCCATTTTGAAAATCGGGATCTGCTCAAGCTGCCGGAAGCGGAGATGCGCGGCATTCGCGGCAACCGGATCTCGATGATTTTTCAGGAACCGATGACGTCGCTCAATCCGGTGTTTACGATCGGCAGACAGATCGATGAGGCCATCCTGTTGCACTGTAAACTGACCAAACGGGAGGCGAGGGGGCTGACGGTCGAGATGCTGCGCAAGGTTGGCATCCCGCGGCCGGAAGCGGTGGCGAAACAGTTTCCGTACCAGTTGTCCGGCGGGATGCGGCAGCGGGTGATGATCGCGATGGCGTTGGCCTGCCAGCCGAAACTGCTGATTGCCGACGAGCCGACGACCGCATTGGATGTAACGATTCAGGCGCAGATCCTCGATTTGATGCGGCGGATGCGCAAAGAGACGGGCACATCCATTTTGCTGATAACGCACGATCTCGGAGTTGTGGCGGAGATGTGTGACCGCGTGCTGGTGATGTACGCCGGACAAGTGGTGGAGGAGGCGGATGTTGTCAGCTTGTTCAGCGAACCGAAACACCCTTATACGGCGGGGCTGCTGCAATCGATTCCGCAGCTCGACCGGAAGGCGAAGCGGTTGGTTTCGATTCCCGGCCAGGTGCCGTCGCTCTCCCAAATGCCGCCCGGATGCCGGTTTGCCCCGAGGTGTGCGCATGTAATGGAAAAATGTTTGACGCACAATCCGGAGCTTGCGATAGTCAGAGAGGGACATCGCTGCCGCTGCTGGCTCTATAAAGGGGGTGGCTCGAATGGCGCGGGACACGCTGCTGGAAGTCAGGAACCTGAAAAAGTATTTTGAAATTCGCGGCGGCTTACTGAATCGAGTGAAAGGGTATGTGAAAGCGGTCGATGATGTATCGTTTTTCGTAAGGCGGGGGGAAACCCTCGGGATTGTGGGAGAATCAGGCTGCGGCAAATCGACGGCCGGTCGAACGATGCTGCGGCTGTTGGAGCCGACCGGCGGCCAGGTGTTG
The DNA here is from genome assembly GCF_000376225.1 of Effusibacillus pohliae DSM 22757. Classification (NCBI taxonomy): domain Bacteria; kingdom Bacillati; phylum Bacillota; class Bacilli; order Caryophanales; family Alicyclobacillaceae; genus Effusibacillus; species Effusibacillus pohliae. Next base: position 46,567 of record NZ_AQXL01000132.1, on the reverse strand, counting down.
TTCGAGGGTGTCGATCTCGCGACACTCTCGCGGGAAGAGATGCGCAGGAAGCGGAAAGAGATCCAGATGGTGTTTCAGGATCCGTACGCCTCCCTCAATCCGCGGCTTACGGTAGCTGAAATCATTGCCGAGCCGCTGCGGGCGCATGGTCTTACCGACAAAGCTGTGATCAATGAAAAAGTGCAGCAGATTTTGCAGGTGTGCGGGTTAAACGCTGAGCATGCACGCCGTTATCCGCACGAATTTTCCGGCGGACAGCGCCAGCGGATCGGGATTGCCCGTTCGCTCGTCCTGCAACCGAAGCTGATTGTCGCCGATGAACCGGTGTCGGCGCTGGACGTATCCATTCAATCGCAGATACTGAACCTGCTGCAGGACTTGCAGGAACAGTTCGGACTCACTTATGTCTTCATTTCACACGACCTGTCTGTCGTCCGGCATATCAGTACCCGCGTCGGCGTCATGTATCTCGGTCGTATGGTCGAACTGGGGCCGGCCGAGGAATTGTATGAGAATCCGAAACATCCGTATACGCAGGCTTTGCTGTCTGCAGTACCGGTCGCCAATCCGCTGGTCAAACGGGAGCGGATCATCCTGCAAGGGGATGTCCCTTCCCCCGCCAATCCGCCAAAAGGATGCGCGTTCGCTCCCCGCTGCCCGCAGGTGATGGAAGTGTGCAAAACGGAGCGGCCGGAACTGATTTCGGTCGGCCAGGACTATCGGGTCGCCTGCCATCTCTATCGGTAACAGGCGGCTGCAATTGGTAACCGCAGACGGAGGCGGCAGAAGCCGATTGTTCCGGGAATTGAACAGGGAAGGAGACTCGCTTGTGACACCAGCCAAAATCGTTGATGTGTATCGCGGGCCCTTGGTGGAAAGCAGCCACTACGGGCATATCGCGGTGGTCGATTTGCAAGGAAACATTCTGCATTCGGTGGGGGATCCGCAGCGTTTGACGTTTGCACGCTCTTCCGCCAAGCCGCTGCAGGCGATTCCGGTTGTCGAGTCGGGCGCGGCAGACCGGTATCAGTTCAGTCCGGCCGATATCGCTTTGTGCTGCGCCTCCCACAGCGGGGAAGCGCAACATGTCAACCGCGCCGCGGCCATGCTCTCGCGGATCGGACTTTCCCCCGATGCGCTGCAGTGCGGCACTCACATTCCGCACGATCAGGAAGGGTACAAGCAGTTGATCCGGGCGGGCGGTGAACTGACTCCGCTTTACAACAACTGTTCGGGCAAACATTCGGGGATGCTGGCGTTGGCCTGCCACATGGGAGCCGATCCGGCAGGCTACCGCCAGGTGGACCATCCGGTGCAAGTCGCCATGCGAGCCGCGGTCGCCGATCTGGCAGGGATGAAACCGGAGGAGATCGTGATCGGGGTGGACGGATGCGGCGTTCCGGTGTTCGGGCTGCCGTTGTATCGCCTGGCGCTTGCTTTTGCGAAGCTGTCCGACCCGAGCGATCTCCCGGAAGCTCGTCGGCAAGCGGTCGAACGCATCACTTCGGCGATGATGGCGCATCCCGAGATGGTAGCCGGCACGAACCGGTTCTGCACCGATCTGATGGGCGCCCTGCGAGGACGTGTGATCGGCAAGGCCGGGGCGGAAGGCGTGTATGCTGCCGGCATTATGGGCAAGGGAATCGGGATTGCTGTGAAGGTGGAAGACGGAAACATCCGGGCGGCTTATCCGGCTGTCGTAGCCGTGCTGGAGCAGCTCGGCTGCCTGAATGAAACAGATTTGCAAGCGCTGCAGCACCATCGCGTTCCGGTCATTAAAAACGCGCGTCAGGAAGTGATCGGCCAGCTGCGGGCCGCTTTTTCCCTCTGACGAACTCCCTTTTAAAAGGGAGTTTTTCTAGTATTCGCCGAGTAGCACCGGAAATAGGGCTCTGTTATAATAAATGGGGTGATGGGAATGCATTCATGACAGGGAGCCATGTCAGGCTGATTTTGCATCATCAAAGGAGATTTGGAAAAATGGGCAAAGTGCATACATTCGATCACCCGCTGATCCAGCACAAGCTGACGTACATACGGGACGAGAACACAGGTACGAAAGAATTCCGCGAATTGGTGGAAGAAGTGGCCATGCTGATGGCATACGAGATCACGCGCGATCTTCCGCTGCAGGAAACGGCTGTAAAAACGCCGGTTGCGGAAGCGAAAGCGCATGTGATCGCCGGCAAAAAACTCGGCCTGGTGCCGATTCTGCGCGCCGGCCTCGGGATGGTCGACGGGATTTTGCGGCTGATTCCCGCCGCCAAAGTCGGGCACATCGGCTTGTACCGCGACCCGGAGACCTTAAAGCCGGTCGAGTATTACTGCAAGCTGCCGACGGATGTGGAGGAGCGCGACCTGATCGTGATCGACCCGATGCTGGCGACGGGCGGTTCGGCGGTCGCGGCGATTTCGTTCATCAAACAGCGGGGGGTCAAAAACATCAAGCTGATGTGTCTGATCGCCGCACCGGAAGGGATCGCCGCGGTGCAGCAGGCGCACCCCGATGTCGACATCTATGTGGCGGCTGTCGACGAGAAGCTGAATGATCACGGATATATCGTTCCGGGCCTGGGAGACGCGGGCGACCGCCTCTTTGGCACCAAGTAGGCAGGGAGAGCGAACATGGAACCGATTCGAGTACTGACAGTGTTCGGCACGCGTCCGGAGGCGATCAAGATGGCGCCGCTTGTAAAAGAGCTGGAAAAAGCGGCGCCCGCGATCGATTCGAAAGTGTGCGTGACGGCACAGCACCGGCAGATGCTGGACCAGGTACTGGAGATTTTTCAAATCGAGCCGGATTACGATCTGGACATTATGGAGCCCCGGCAAACGCTGACAGGCATCACGCTGAAGGCGCTGGAAGGGCTGGAGCAGGTGCTGGCGGAAGTAGAGCCGCATATCGTACTGGTGCACGGCGATACGACGACGACGTTCGTGGCGGCGCTGGCCGCTTTTTACCGGCAGGTGGCGATCGGCCATGTGGAGGCGGGCCTTCGCACATACGACAAATATTCGCCGTTCCCGGAAGAAATGAATCGCCAGTTGACCGGCGTGATGGCCGATCTGCACTTTGCTCCGACGCGCGAATCGGCGCGGAATCTGTTGCAGGAACGGAAAAATCCGGAAAGGATTTTTGTGACCGGCAACACCGCGATCGATGCGATGAAGACGACGGTGCGCACCGATTATTCGCACCCGATTCTCGACGCGATTGGGGAGGGGCGGCGGCTGATTTTCATGACGGCCCATCGGCGGGAAAATATCGGCGAGAAGATGGAGAACATTTTCCGGGCGGTGCGGCGGATCGTCGAAGATCATGACGATGTGGCGCTTGTCTATCCGGTTCATTTGAACCCGGCGGTGCAGGAGCCGGCGCGGGCGATCCTCGGCGGACATCCGCGCGTGCACCTGATCGACCCGCTCGATGTGGTCGACACGCACAACTTTATGGCGCGCGCCTATCTGATCCTGACCGATTCCGGTGGCATTCAGGAGGAAGCGCCGTCGCTCGGGGTGCCGGTGCTGGTTCTGCGCGATACGACGGAACGCCCGGAAGGGATCGCCGCCGGTACGCTAAAATTGGCCGGCACCGACGAAGCCACCGTCTACCGGCTTGCGTACGAACTGCTGAACGATCCGCAGGCGCATCGCGCGATGGCGATCGCGGCCAATCCATACGGCGACGGTCTGGCGGCCGAACGAATCGTCCAGGCGATTCTGTACCATTATGGACGGGGGCCGCGCCCGGACGAATTTGAAGTGTAACAATCGGCCCGGTCATCTGGCCGGGCCCCTTCAAAGCTTGATGCAGGCAGAAAGGAACCGGCAGGGAATCAAACAGCAAGAGTGAAAATTTGGGAGAGGCGGGAGATGCAAAATGACGAGAGAAGCTGTGATTGTCAGCGCAGTCCGTACGGCGATCGGAAGTTTTCAAGGGTCGCTGGCCGGAATTCCGGCAACCGAGTTGGGCAGTATTGTATTGAAGAAAGCGCTTTCGCGTGCCGGCGTCAGTCATGAACAGGTGGACGAAGTGATCATGGGCAACGTACTGCAGGCCGGACTCGGCCAAAATCCGGCGCGGCAGGCGTGGATCAAGGCGGGCTTTCACGAGTCGGTACCGGCGGTGACGATCAACAAAGTCTGCGGATCCGGCTTGAAAGCCGTCATGTTGGCGGCACAAGCGATCAAAGCGGGCGATGCGGATGTCATCCTGGCCGGCGGCATGGAAAACATGAGCCGGGCGCCTTATCTTCTGGAAGGGGCCCGCGCCGGGTACCGGATGGGAGATGGGAAGGTCGTCGATTCGATGATCCGTGACGGCCTGTGGTGTGCATTCTTTGATTATCACATGGGGATTACGGCGGAAAACATTGCGGAAAAATATGGGTTAACGCGCGACGAGCAGGATGAGTTTGCCGCCTGGAGCCAGCAGAAAGCGGAAGCGGCGATCAAGGCCGGCCGCTTTCGGGACGAGATCGTGCCGGTGGAGATTCCAACCAAAAAAGGCGACCCGCTGATCTTTGACCAGGACGAGTTTCCGCGTGCCGGCACCACAAAAGAAGTGCTGGCCAAACTGCGGCCCGCGTTCAAAAAGGACGGAACCGTCACTGCAGGCAACGCATCGGGTATCAACGACGGAGCGGCCGCGCTGCTCGTGATGTCGGCCGAGAAAGCGCGCGAACTCGGGTTGAAGCCGCTGGCGCGAATCGCCGCCTATGCGTCGGCCGGTCTCGATCCGTCTGTGATGGGCCTGGGGCCGATCTGCGCCACCCGCAAAGTGCTGGAAAAATCGGGGCTCAGCATGAACGACATCGACCTGGTGGAAGCGAACGAAGCGTTTGCCGCGCAGTCGCTGGCGGTGGGCAAAGATTTGGAAATCCCCCGCGAGAAGCTGAACGTCAACGGCGGCGCCATCGCGCTGGGCCATCCGATCGGAGCGAGCGGAGCACGTGTGCTGGTGACTTTGCTGCACGAGCTGGAAAAACGCAATGGCAAGCGCGGACTGGCTACGCTGTGCATCGGCGGCGGGCAGGGAGTGGCGATGGTTGTCGAGCGCGATTGAAGCAACCGAATGCCGCGAGCGCATGCAATCCTTGGCCCGGCAGTGGACAGGCCGCACGTTCAGACTGGCTAAATTTTACAGATTTGTGAAAGTTCCGTGAAGCGTGTATTAAAGAAAGGAAAAGCGGGTCTGTGCCTCGTTGACATCAATCTTCCTATATTGTACGATTGTCTCGGTCGATTTCACAGCGAGGTACACCCGTATTACATAGTGAAACACCAGGAGCCGTTGCGTGTATGGAAGAAGCGAGACAATTGGTTCGGCGGACGGTTACATGGACCCTTTTGATCACCGTGGTGTGGATCGTGCTATGGGTGGTTGCGCCTGCATGGAAATCGATTTTTTCGGGTCTGGCAATCGGAGCGGCCGTAAGCGTTTACTTTGCCGTCAGCGTGGCAAGGCAAGCGGAGATGGCGATGGCGGTCGCGATGCGGGGTGGCCGGAAGAAACCGGTGATGCCTTTCATCGCCCGGATCGCTGTGGTGGCTTTCGCCGTGATGGTTGCGCACAAGCTCGCCTATCCGAACGTCTACGCGATGATCGCTGCGCTGTTTACCCATCAGATCGTCATCTTCGTGGACATGTTCGCGCATAGGAAGAAAGATCAGCATTCCAAACCGGAAGGGGTGAAATAAATGGGAGAGCACTTGTTTCCTGAAATCAATCTCTTTGGGATCCCGGGGCTTCGATTGAACCTGACGGTGGCTTTGATGTCGATCGTGGCTTCGGTGATCGTCGCGCTGATTGCCTTGGCGGCTGTGCGACGCCTCGATATGCGCCGTCCGAGCGGGATGCAGAATTTCTTCGAAATGATTGTCGACTTCATTCGCGGGCTGGCTGCCGACACGGTCGGGCCGAAACATGCGGAGACTTGGCTGCCGCTTGGCGCGACGCTGTTTGTTTGGTTGTTTGTATCCAATCAGATGGGGTTGATCACCAATATCACAGCTCATCTGCAGCATGGTTTTGGCATTGAGAAAGAGGGTCACTACTCGTTCTGGATGTCTCCGACGGCCGACTTTACCGTCGCGATGACGATGGGGGTAACGATGGTGCTGCTCAGCCATCTGGTGGGTCTGACCCGGCCCGGCGAATACTTCAAGCACTGGGTGTCCCCGAATGTGTTCATGTTGCCCCTTCATCTGGTGGAAGAGCTTCCGAAGTTCCTGACGCTCGGTTTGCGTCTCTTCGGGAACATTTTTGCGGGCGAAGTGCTGTTGGGGATCCTGGTGGGCATGCCGCTGCAAATGGGCTGGGTGCCTGGGGTTGCCGCCGGCAGCATCCCGATGTTCATCTGGTTGGCTTACTCACTGTTTGTCGGTACGGTGCAGGCATTCGTCTTTACAGTTCTGACGCTTGTGTATATCGGTCAGAAGATTCCGCATGGCGAGCATCATTAACTAAAGTGAATTTCGATCACGCAGAGAAAACAAGGAGGTTATTTACAGATGAATTTGACAGTTCTCGCGGTAGGTATCATCATGGGGCTGGCTGCAGTCGGCGCAGGTATCGGTAACGGTTTGGTGTTGAGCCGCTATATCGAAGGGATCGCACGGCAGCCGGAAGCTCGCGGTCTGCTGTTCACGCAAGCGCTGATCGGCCTCGGTCTGGTCGAAGCGCTCCCGGTTATCGCGCTGGCGATCGGTTTGATTCTGTTCGGTCGAATCTAATCAGGGGCGGGCTCTTGCTGGCTCGTTGGGCGGGACAAGACAGGCTTGTTCTCGCCTTAATTATGTCCATTGTCGTTTGTCCTTGATGGAAAGGAGTGAACCTAGGTGTCACCGTTTTTGGGTACAGCTTTGTTTCAACTGATCGTATTTGCGATTTTGTTCCTCTTTTTGAAGAAGGTCGCATTTGGCCCGCTCTTGAAAATGATGAACGAGCGCCAACGCTACATTGAAAATCAGATTGCGACAGCCGAACAAAACCGCCAGGAAGCGGAAAGGCTGGCCAAAGAGCAGCAGGCGGCGATTGAGGCTGCCAAGCGGGAAGCGGCCGATCTGATTGAGAACGCCCGCCGCACCGGCGAGAAGCAGGCGGCTGAGATCATCGCTGCTGCCGAAGCGGAAGCGAAGCGGATCAAGGAAGAGGCGGTTGCCGACATCAACCGCGAGAAAGAGCTGGCGATCGCGGAACTGCGCCAGCAGGTTGGCGAATTGGCGGTGCTTTTGGCCGGCAAGATCATCAGCAAGGAAGTCGATTCGGCAAAGCACAAGGCGTTGTTTGACGAAGCGGTGAAAGAGATGGGGGAACGGGTATGCTAGGCGGGGCCGTTGCAAAGCGGTATGCGGATGCACTGTTCTCCATCGCCAGGGAGCAGAACAACATCGATGGCGTAGAAGCCGATTTGGCCACGATCCTCGCTGCTTTGAACGAACATCCGGAACTGAAGCGGATCCTGCAGCATCCGGCCATCTCCCCGGATGTGAAAAAACAGCAGGTGGCGGAGTTGTTCGGGGAAGTCGTCTCCAACACGGTGATGAATCTGTTCCGGCTGCTGCTGGACCGTCGCCGCGAAGACCAGCTGGCGAATATCTATGAGCAATACACGCGTCTGGCAGACGAGCACAGAGGCCGGGTGAAGGCCCATATCGAGACGGCAGTCGCGCTGTCTGCCGATGATCTGAAGCAGCTTGCGGAAAAGCTTGGGGCTGCTTGCGGCAAACAACTGGACCTCACCGCGTCCGTCAAGCCGGAATTGATTGCGGGTGCCCGGCTGAAAGTGGGCGACCGGGTGATCGACGCGACCGTGCAGGGTCAGTTGGAACGGTTTGGCCAGTCTCTCAAGCGGAACCAAGTACGGTAGATAGGGGTGAAAAAATGAGCATTCGTCCTGAAGAAATCAGTGCGTTAATCAAACAGCAAATCGAGAATTACAAAGCTGATATCCAAGTATATGACGTGGGCACCGTCATCCAGGTCGGGGACGGGATCGCCCGCATTCACGGACTGGAAAAAGTGATGGCCGGCGAGCTGCTCGAATTCCCGAACGGCGAAATCGGGATGGCGTTGAACCTGGAGGAAGACAACGTCGGTTGCGTGATTCTTGGCAGCGTTTCCGGTATCAAGGAAGGTGACACAGTAAAGCGGACCGGCAATATCGCGCAGGTTCCGGTTGGCGAAGCGTTGATCGGCCGCGTTGTGAACCCACTCGGGCAACCGGTTGACGGACGCGGTCCGATCGAGACGAAAGAGTTCCGGCCGATCGAATCCCCGGCTCCCGGCGTGATCGACCGGAAATCGGTGCACGAACCGCTGCAAACCGGGATCAAGGCGATCGACTCGATGATTCCGATCGGCCGCGGCCAGCGGGAATTGATCATCGGCGACCGGCAGACCGGTAAAACGGCGGTTGCGATCGATACGATCATCAACCAGAAAGGACAAGGCGTGATCTGTATCTATGTGGCGATCGGGCAGAAGCAGTCGACCGTCGCGCAAGTGGTGGAAACGCTGCGCAAGCACGGCGCGATGGAATACACGATCGTCGTGACCGCGTCCGCATCGGAACCGGCTCCGCTCCTGTTCCTGGCTCCCTATGCCGGTTGCGCGATGGGTGAGTATTTCATGTACAAGGGCGGACATGTGCTCTGCATCTATGACGACCTGTCCAAACAAGCGGCTGCATACCGCGAACTGTCGCTGTTGCTGCGTCGTCCTCCCGGCCGGGAAGCATTCCCTGGCGACGTGTTCTATTTGCACTCCCGTTTGTTGGAACGTGCCGCAAAACTGTCCGATAAACTGGGTGGCGGCTCGCTGACCGCGCTGCCGTTTATCGAAACTCAGGCGGGGGACGTATCCGCTTATATTCCGACCAACGTGATCTCGATTACGGACGGTCAGATTTTCCTTGAATCGGATCTGTTCTACTCTGGGATCCGTCCGGCTGTCAACGTCGGTCTGTCCGTTTCCCGGGTAGGGGGTGCGGCGCAAATCAAAGCGATGAAGAAGGTTGCCGGCACTCTCCGCCTGGAGTTGGCGCAATACCGCGAACTGCAGGCGTTTGCCCAATTCGGATCCGATCTGGACAAAGCGACGCAAGCTCGTCTGAACCGCGGCGCTCGCCTGGTGGAACTGCTGAAGCAACCGCAGTATCAGCCGGTGCCGGTTGAAAAACAGGTGATTTCGATCTGGGCAGGTACCAACGGCGCGTTGGACGATATTCCGGTCGAAAGCGTGCAGCGCTTTGAACGGGAGTTTCTGGCATTCGTGGATACCCATTATCCGCAAATTCCGAAGGCGATTGCCGAGACGAAAGATCTGTCAGACGAAACGGTCAACCAGCTGAAGGAAGCGGTGCAAAAATTCAAGGCCACGTTTGCCGGATAAAAGAATGAGGCGCGACTTGGCATTTGGAATGCGCTAGGGGTTGGGAGCCGTTTTGCGGCTGTCAATTGCATGCGGCGGAGAGACCAAGTTGCGCGATATGCCCTTGGGACAGACCCGTGGACAAGGTGGTGAAACGAGATGGCGAGTGCTCGCGAAATACGGCGGCGTATTCGAAGCATTAAAAATACACAGCAAATCACGAAAGCGATGAAAATGGTAGCGGCTGCACGGCTCCGCCGCGCCCAGGAGCGCGTGGGGCTGGCCCGGCCGTATGCGGCGAAACTGGAGGAAGTGATCGGCAGCATCGCGCGGGCGGGAGGTGCCCGCCACCCGATGCTGGTCAAGCGTCCCGTCAAGAAAGTCGGGTATGTGGTATTTTCCGCGGACCGCGGACTGGCTGGTTCGTTCAACGCGCAGGTGATCCGCCATGCGCTGAACGAATTCAAAGGCAAGTCGCGCGACGAATATGTCATTTTTGCGATCGGGCGCAAGAGCCGTGACTTCTTCCGCAAGCGCGGGTATCCGGTTGTCGGCGAGATCACCGGGTTGCCGGATTTTCCCGCATTTTCCGATATCAAACGGATCGCCGAATCGATCGTCAAGCTGTATGAGGACGGAACGTATGACGAGGTTCATTTGATTTACAACAAATTCAATTCGCCGATCTCGCAGGTTCCGGTGACCAAGCAGATCCTGCCCCTGCAGGATGTCGGCGGGGAAACGGCCGATCAACCGAAAGCGAACTATCTGTACGAACCTTCCGAGGAAGAGGTGCTCGACGCGCTTCTCCCGAAATATGCGGAAACGCTGATTTACTCCGCGTTGCTTGAATCGAAAGCTTCCGAATTCGGCGCCCGCATGACGGCGATGGGCAACGCAACCGATAACGCGGCCGAGATGATTTCGACCCTGACGTTGTCCCTCAACCGGGCGCGTCAAGCGGCGATTACCACACAGATTACGGAAATTGTCGGCGGCGCGGAAGCACTGAAGTAATCGGATGACAGGAGGGACAAGGATGAACACTGGACGTATCGTTCAGGTCATGGGTCCGGTCGTGGACGTGCGGTTTCCGGAAGGAAAACTGCCTGCCCTGAACAACGCATTGACCATTACTCATAAAGCTCAAAACAAAGGCGAACGCGATATCAATCTGACGGTCGAAGTGGCCGTTCACCTGGGAGACAACGTGGTGCGGACGGTTGCGATGGGCTCCACGGACGGCCTTGTTCGCGGCATGGAAGTTGTCGATACCGGGGCTCCGATTTCGGTTCCGGTCGGACATGCGACGCTTGGACGGATTTTTAATGTGCTCGGGGAACCGATCGATGAAGCGGGACCGGTAGAGGCGGAAGAACGCCATGCGATTCACCGTCCGGCGCCCGAATATACGCAGCTTTCGACAAAAGTGGAAATCCTCGAGACCGGGATCAAGGTCATCGACTTGCTGGCCCCCTACATCAAGGGCGGCAAGATCGGTCTTTTCGGGGGCGCCGGTGTTGGGAAGACCGTTACAATGCAGGAACTGATTCACAACATCGCCAAGCAGCACGGCGGTTACTCGGTGTTTGCCGGGGTCGGCGAGCGCACGCGCGAAGGGAACGACCTGTATCATGAAATGAAAGATTCCGGCGTGATCGAGAAGACGGCGATGGTGTTTGGTCAGATGAATGAACCGCCGGGGGCGCGCCTGCGGGTGGCGCTGACCGGGTTGACGATGGCCGAATACTTCCGTGACCGGGAAGGCAGGGACATCCTGCTGTTTATCGACAACATTTTCCGTTTCACGCAAGCGGGTTCCGAGGTATCGGCGCTGCTCGGGCGGATGCCGTCCGCGGTGGGTTACCAGCCGACGCTGGCAACCGAGATGGGTCAGCTGCAGGAACGGATCACCTCGACCAAACACGGGTCGATCACATCCATCCAGGCGATTTACGTGCCGGCCGACGACTACACCGACCCGGCTCCGGCAACGGCGTTCGCACACTTGGATGCGACCACGGTGCTTGAACGTAAAATTGCGGAGCTTGGAATTTTCCCGGCGGTTGACCCGCTGGCGTCGACTTCCCGTGCGCTGTCTCCGGATATCGTCGGCGAAGAGCATTACCACGTGGCGCGCGGCGTTCAGGCTGTGCTGCAGCGGTATCGCGAACTGCAGGACATCATCGCCATCCTGGGGATGGACGAACTGTCTGACGAAGACAAACTGACCGTCGCACGTGCTCGCAAGATTCAAAACTTCCTGTCGCAGCCGTTCCACGTGGCTGAACAGTTCACCGGTACGCCAGGTGTGTTCGTGCCGGTTAAGGAAACGGTTCGCAGCTTCAAAGAGATTCTGGAAGGAAAGCACGACGACATCCCGGAAGTTGCATTCCGTTATGCAGGCACCATCGACGAAGTGGTGGAAAAAGCCAAGAATATGTAATCCAAGGTCGATACGGCCGAGGAGGGAAACGATGTGAAAACCGTTCCGGTAGAAATCGTAACGCCTGAACGCAAAGTGTTCAGCGGCGACGCGCAAATGGTAATCGCTCGCGGCGGTGCCGGGGACCTGGGGGTACTTCCGGGCCACACGCCGCTGGCGACGACGCTCAAGATTTCGGCTGTCCGGATCAAGCTGCCGGACGGCAGCGAACAATTGATTGCCGTGTCGGGCGGTTTTATGGAGGTCAAACCCGACAAGGTGACGATTCTCGCAGAAGCTGCCGAGCTGCCGGAAGATATCGACGTCGACCGGGCGGAACGCGCGCGCCAGCGTGCGGAACAACGCCTGGCCGCCTCCGGCGCCGAAAACTTTGAGTATCGTCGCGCGGAGCTGGCTCTGCAGCGGGCGGTCAACCGCTTGCAAGTGGCGAAAACGAGAGACCGCAAGTAAATAGAAGGAAAGCCCACCTGTAATTGGCAAGGTGGGCTTTTTCCGCTGATTTTTTGTTCGTTTCGAAATACAGTCATAATATGGTATAATACTATCGTTCTGTGAAAACTTTCTCAATATTGGAGGAGCGCCTCATGTTTGAGTACTGGAACAGTTATCTGTTTGTAGCATTGTTCCTGCTGCTGGGCATTGTACTTCCCGTCGGCTCGCTGATGGTGCTCGGACCTCTTTTGCGTCCGAACAAACCGACCGCCGAGAAGCTGACGACTTATGAAAGCGGTATTGAGCCGTTCGGAGAAGCGCAAGTGCGCTACAACATCCGCTATTATCTGTTCGCTTTGATGTTTGTCGTGTTTGATGTGGAAATCCTGTTCCTGTATCCGTGGGCCGTTTCCTTCTCAGAACTGGGGATGTACGGCTTTGTCGAAGTGCTGATTTTCGTCGGGCTGCTGCTGGTGGGATTGGCATACGCTTGGAAGAAGAAGGTGTTGGAATGGACGTGATCAAGGGGTACAGCCAACAACCGCGCGTTGAATTCGAGGGGTTCACGCCGGAAGAGTCGATGCAACTGCAGCAAGCGGGCGTGTTTGTCGGGGCGCTGGAGCAGATCAAGGCGTGGGCGCGCAGCAATTCGCTGTGGCCGCTGACGTTTGGTTTGGCATGCTGCGCGATCGAGATGATGGGGACGGGCGCTTCCCACTATGACCTCGACCGGTTCGGGATCATCTTCCGGGCTTCTCCGCGGCAAGCGGACTGCATCATTGTCTCCGGTACGGTGACGAAGAAAATGGCACCGCTCATCAAGCGGCTGTATGATCAAATGCCCGATCCGAAATGGGTCGTGGCGATGGGGTCGTGCGCGACTGCGGGCGGGCCTTATGTGCGCTCCTATTCGGTGGTTAAAGGGGTGGACCAGTACATTCCGGTCGACGTGTACATCCCGGGATGTCCGCCGTCGCCGCCGGCACTGATCTACGGACTGAACAAGCTGCAGGAAAAAATCCGGCTGGAGGCCAAAGGAAAGAGGGTGCCTCGGACGTGACGGAAGAGAAAAAAGTAAGCGGGGAAGCGGAACAACCGACGCCGGCGGAGGCGAATCCGAAAAAGCAGGAATCGCCGAAGCCGGAGGAGCAAATCGCGGAGAAACTGCCGCCGGAGCAGGCGGTGGAGAAAGCGGAGGCGCAGCAGAAGCCGGCTGAGCCGGGCAAGCAGGTAACACCGGCGCCGGCAGCGGGAGCGGCGAAGCCTGCGGCGGAGGCGGCAAAACCGGCAGCGGCAGAGGAGAAGCCAGATCCGAAGAAGGAAGCGGCGCAAAAGCTGCTGGACAAATTCCGCGCGCGGATCGTCGGCAAGTTCGGCGACGATGTGCTGGAAGACGCGTATCTCGCCAAATATCAGCCGACCTATGTGATCAAACGGGAACGCTGGCGGGATGTGGTGGAATTTTTCCGGTATGATGAGGAATTGTTGTTCGATTATCCGGAAGTGATGGCGGGCACCGATTATCCCGCCAAAGGGTACATCGAAGTCGTGCTGTATCTGTATTCGATGAAACACGGCTATTTCGTCACGTTCAAGACGAGGACGCCGCGGGAAAATGCGGAAGTGCCTTCCCTGACCCCGATTTACAACGGCGTCAACTGGGAAGAGCGCGAGATTTACGACCTGCTGGGCGTCAACTTCACCGGCCATCCGGACCTGCGGCGGATCATGATGCCGGAAGACTACGAAGGCTACCCGTTGCGGAAAGATTTCAGTCCGTGGAAGGAGTAGAGGGGAACATGGCAGAAATTCGCACGGAAGAAATGCTATTGAACGTCGGTCCCCAACATCCCAGTACGCACGGAGTGTTCCGCGTTGTGGTGAAAATCGACGGCGAGATCATCACCGATGCGACACCGGTGATCGGCTATTTGCACCGGGGTACCGAAAAATTGGCGGAAGATCTGCAGTATACGCAGATTATCCCGTATTTTGACCGGCTCGATTACCTGGCGGCGATGCTGAACAACCATGCGATCGTGCATGCGGTCGAACAGGCGATGGATATCCAGGTTCCCGAGCGGGCGGAATACCTGCGGGTAATCGTCTGCGAACTGAACCGGATCGCATCCCACCTGCTGTTCCTGGGAGCTTATCTGCTCGATTTGGGTGCGATGAGTCCATTCCTGTACGCGTTCCAGGAACGGGAACAAATCTGCGAGTTTTTCAACAAAATTTGCGGTGCACGGCTTACGTACAACTACATGCGGGTGGGCGGCGTCAAATATGATGCGCCGGAAGGCTGGCTTGACGAGATTCGGGATTATATCCCGCATTTCCGCGAAAAATTGAAAATGTATCATGACCTGGTGACGGGGAACGAAATTTTTCTCAGTCGGGTGAAAGGCATCGGCGCATTTGACGCGGAGACGGCGATCAATCACGGATTGTCCGGCATTAACCTGCGCAGCACCGGGTTCAAATGGGACCTTCGCAAGAACAAGCCGTATTCGATCTACGACCGGTTCGATTTTGAAATTCCGGTCGGTCAAAATGGAGACTGCTTCGACCGTTACATGTGCCACATGCTCGAGATGGAAGAGTCGCTGAAAATCGTGGAACAGGCGCTCGAGCAGATTCCGGACGGCCCGGTGATGGGGAAAGTGCCGAAGATCATCCGCGTGCCGGCCGGCGAGTACTATTCGGCGGTGGAAGCGGCGAAGGGCGAACTCGGCGTGTACATCGTATCGGAGGGCAAGGACAAACCGTACCGGCTGAAAATCCGCCGCCCGTCGTTTAACAACCTGCAGATTCTGCCCAGTCTCCTGAAGGGCCAGAACATGGCCAACTTCATTGCGATACTGGGCGCGGTCGACATCGTGCTCGGGGAGGTGGATGCATAATGTTCGACTGGCTCCATCAACCTTTTACTCCGGCTGTCGCATTGGGAATGGTGATCGGCGCGGTTGTGGTGCTGGCGGTCGTGCTCGGTGTGGTCACGTACGCGATCTACTTTGAACGGAAAATCATCGGCTGGATGCAAGGGCGCATCGGGCCGAACCGGGTCGGGCCGTTCGGGCTGTACCAATCGTTCGCCGATATTCTGAAATTGTTGATCAAGGAAGACATCGTGCCGGCAAAAGCGGACCGCCTGATGTTTCTGGTGGCGCCGATGATTACATATGTGCCGGCGTTCATGGTGCTGGCGGTGATTCCCTATTCGGCCACTCATCTGTTCACGGCCGAGTTAAACGTCGGGATTCTTTACTACATTGCGTTGTCCGCGATTTCGATCATCGGCATCGTCATCGGCGGCTGGGCGTCCAACAACAAATACTCGATCATCGGCGGTCTGCGCTCGGCGGCGCAGATGATCTCCTATGAGATTCCGCTTGCGCTGTCGATGCTCGGCGTGATTTTGATGGCCGGCTCGTTGAACATCGTCGAGATCGTCAAGGCGCAGGAGAAGTTTCCGTACGTGTGGTTTGTGGTGCCGCAGATTCTCGGATTTGTCGTGTTCATCATTGCGGCCACAGCCGAGCTGAACCGGACCCCGTTCGACCTACCGGAAGCGGAGTCGGAACTGGTTTCCGGATATTTCACCGAGTATTCCGGTTTCCGCTTCGCGTTCTACATGCTGGCCGAGTATGTGTATATCGTGGCGATGGCCGGACTGGCGGCCGCCCTCTTTTTCGGCGGCTGGTCGGGGCCGCTCCTGCCCGGCTGGCTGTGGTATGCGATCAAGGCGGGCGCGTTTATTTTCCTGATGTTCTGGTTGCGGGCGACGTTCCCGCGCGTGCGCAACGACCAGTTGATGAGTTTCAGCTGGAAAGTGCTGATCCCGCTGGCGCTGCTTAACATTCTGCTGACCGCAGGCATCAAGCTGGCGGTGCAGTAAGGGGTGAGACAATGTTTGGATTACTCAAAGGTCTGAGCGTGACGATCAGCCAGCTGCCGAAGAAAAAATACACCCTGCTGTATCCGGAAGTGAAACCGCAATGGCCGGACCGGTTCCGCGGCGTGCACAAGTTCTATCCGGAGCTGTGCATCGTCTGCAACCAATGCGCCCGCATCTGTCCGACCAGCTGCATTTCGCTGTCCGGCAGCCGCGGGGAAGACCGGAAACTGCACATCGAGACGTATGATATCAATTTTGAGATCTGCATTTTGTGCGACCTGTGCACCGAAGTTTGTCCGACGGAAGCGATTCAGATGACCGACACGTTCGAGCTGGCCGAGTACAGCCGGGACGCGCTGTACAAGAACATCGAATGGCTGGCGGAAAACGGCCGCCAGCATGATGCCCGCAAGGGCCTGAAGACCGGCGAGACGGACAAGACGACGACCGAGCATGCGGAAGTCAAGGCGGCCGGTAAAGGCGCGGCGGTGGAAAAGGGCGGTTCAGGCAGCGCGGAAAAGGCTGTGCAGGGCAGCGGAGCGGAAAAGGCGGGTGGCGAGTAATGGCGTTGCCAGTTCTCACAGGTAAGATGATCGCTTTTATCCTGATCAGCCTGGTCGTCATCGGATCAGCGGTGGCGATGCTGTTCGCCCGCAAAGTGATCCACATGGCGCTCCTGATCGGCGGCGTGTTCATCGGTGTGGCGGGTGTGTACATCCTGCTCGACGCTGATTTTGTCGGGTTTGCGCAAGTCTTGATCTACGCCGGCGCGATCACGATCTTGATGATCTTTGCGATCATGTTGACCAACCACGGTTCGCAGGAACAAACGCCGCTCGACACACATACCGTGCTGTCGGTGGTGGCGGCCGGCGGATTGCTCGGGCTGCTGTACTGGGGATTCAATTCGGTCGACTGGATGAAATGGCAGCAGCTGTCGCCGCAGGATCCGGCTCCCGCCTGGGGCAGCAACTCGGTGAAAGCGGTCGGACACGCGGTGTATACGTCGTATGCGATTCCGTTTGAACTGGTGTCTGTCGTATTGATCGTAGCCCTGGTGGGCGCGGCCATTCTGGCGCGGAAAGGGGAAGAGTGATGGAACCGACGATCGTCCGATACCTGCTGCTGGCGGCGGTGCTGTTCTGTCTCGGATTGTTCGGAGTGCTTTGGAAGCGAAACATCATCATCGTTTTGGTGTCGATCGAACTGATGCTGAACGCGGCCAACATCAACCTGGTGGCGTTCTCTCGGCTGGGGCTGTCGCCGAATGTCAACGGCCAGGTGTTTGCCCTGTTCGCGATGGTGATCGCGGCGTGCGAAGTGGCTGTCGGGCTGGCCGTGCTGATCGCCCTCTACCGAAACCGCAACACGAGCGACGTAAAAGAGATGAACCTGAACAAATGGTAAGGCGCAAGAATCAGGGACGGGTGAGCGCGAAGGGCAGCTTGCAACCGGTTGGCGGCCCGTTCGTCACTTGTTGACAAAAAGGATGGTGATTGTATGGTAGTGAATGCCTGGCTGATCCCCTTTTTCCCGCTTGTGGCCTACCTGATCCTGCTGGTTCTCGGGCGACGGGCGCAGGAGGGGATCGTGACAGCGGTCGGGGTCGCCGGATCGGTAGCCGCATTTATCGTCTCGCTGCTGGTGTTCGCGGACGTTGCGGCACACGGCTACACTGGTGCTTACAGGTTCGATTGGCTGACGATCGGCGACGTCAAGCTGACCGTCGGTTTTGAAGTGACGCAGCTGAATGCGATGATGCTTGTAGTGGTCAGTTTTGTCAGCACGCTGGTGCTGCTCTTTTCAAGGGGGTACATGCACGGGGACGAGCGGTTCTCCGTGTTCTATCAATACTTGAGTTTGTTCGTGTTCTCCATGCTGGGACTGGTCATCTCGCCCAACCTGCTGCAGTTGTATGTGTTCTGGGAACTGGTCGGGCTTTGTTCGTACCTGCTGGTCGGGTTCTGGTACTTTAAACCGGAAGCGGCGGCTGCTGCCAAAAAATCGTTCGTCGTTACCAGAATTGGCGACGTCGGGCTGTTTATCGGCATTATTTTGCTGTTTCTGGCAGCGGGCAGCTTCGATTACCAGGCGATTTTCCAGTTTGCCGCTGCGGCGGTCCATTCCGCGAATCCGGTTGGAAACGGACTGTTCGGGATCGACGCCAAGACGATCATCACATTGTCTGCGATCTTGATTTTTATCGGAGCGGTCGGAAAATCGGCCCAGTTCCCGCTGCATGTCTGGTTGCCTGACGCGATGGAAGGCCCGACGCCAGTGTCCGCCTTGATCCACGCGGCAACGATGGTGGCTGCCGGAGTCTACCTGGTGGCTCGTACATTCCCGCTGTTTGAAGCGTCTCCGACCGCTTTGACAGTGGTTGCAGTAATCGGCGGGTTTACGGCGATATTCGCTGCGGCGATCGGTTTGACGCAAAACGATATCAAGCGGGTGATCGCTTACTCGACCGTATCCCAGCTCGGTTACATGATGCTGGCGTTGGGAGTCAGCGCCTATGTTGCGTCTGCGTTCCACCTGATGACACATGCGTTTTTTAAAGCGTTGCTGTTCCTGGCGGCTGGTTCTGTGATCCATGCGGTACATACACAGGACATTCGGGAGATGGGCGGCCTTTGGCGAAAGATGCCGGTCACCACATGGACCTTCCTGTTCGGTGCGCTGGCCCTCTCGGGGATTCCGCCGTTTGCTGGCTTCTGGTCGAAAGATGAGATTCTGACGGCCGCTTTTGCAAGCGGACACACCGTGCTGGCCGTGTTGGCAACGGTTGCGGCGTTTTTCACCGCGTTCTATATCTTCCGCGTATTTTTCCTGACCTTCACGGGGGAATATCGCGGGGACGCATCGATCGAGCCACACGAAAGCGGGCCGGTGATGACGATTCCGCTGGTGCTGCTGGCGATCCTGTCGTTGGTGATCGGGTTTGTGAACGCGCCGTTTTTCGGCCATGCGTTTGCCCATTTCCTGCTCTCCGGCGGGGAGCTTGGCGTGCACGAAGCGTTCTCGTGGACGACTGCAGTCGCTTCCACAGCGGTGGGAGCGGCGGGGATCCTGCTGGCTTATTTGATGTACGGAAAACGAACCGTCGATGCGGACAAAGTGGCTGCTGCCAGCGGTCCGCTGTATACGCTGTCGTATCGCAAGTTCTTTATCGATGAGATTTACCATGCGGTGATTGTCATCCCGCTGATCTGGATCGGAAAAATCCTGAACTTTATCGACCGGTGGATTGTCGACGGGATCGTGTCCTTGGTGGGCCATACCACCTTCGCATCGTCGCTCGGGTTGAAGTATGGGCAAAACGGCCAGATCCAAACGTACGGGCTGCTGACATCGCTCGGCGTGGCCGCTTTGGTGGCCATCAGTCTGTATCTGGGAGGGGTGATCGGATGAACAACCTGCTGCTTGCGATACCACTCCTGCCGCTCTTGGGAGCGCTCTTGGTCCTGTTCGTTCCGGGCAGTGCAAAATCGCAGATCAAATCGATTGCGTTGTTCGCCACCCTGCTTTCGTTTGTCGGCGCCCTGCTGCTGCTGTCCGGTTTTGATAGAGCTGCGGCCGGCATACAATATTCGGTTGCGCGTGATTGGATCCACGTTCCGTTTGCGTTTGCCACCGGCTCTGCTCGGATCGGGCTCGATATGGGAGTCGACGGGTTGTCGCTGCCGTTCGTGCTGTTGACCGCCCTGGTCAGCGTGCTGGCGGTACTGGCGTCCTGGCGTGTGACCTACCGGACAAAGGAATATTTCGTCTGGTTCTTGCTGCTGGTCACCGGGCTGTACGGAGTATTCGTCTCGCTTGACCTGTTCCTGTTCTTCCTGTTCCTGGAGCTGACCCTGATCCCGATGTATTTCCTGATCGGGATCTGGGGCGGGGACCACAAGCGGAAGATCGCCACCAAGTTTCTGATTTACCGGGGATTCGCTTCGGTCGGCATCCTGGTTTCGTTCCTTGGCATGGCGTACGCTGCCGGTTACAGCAGCGGCAGCATGAGTTTTAATGTTTTGCAAATCGCCGATGTGTTCAAGCAGGTCGGGGACGCGATTCCGGGCGACTACCGGCAATGGGTTTTCCTCGCCTTGTTCTTTGCGGTATTGATTGAAGAAGCGTTCTTCCCGTTCCACACCTGGCTGCCGGACAGCCATGAACAGGCGTCGCCCGCCGTCTCGATGATTCTCGGCGGCGTCCTGATGAAGGTCGGCGCCTATGTGCTGTTCCGCATGGGGGTCGGCGTCCTGCCGGATATGATCGCTCGTTTCAGTACGATGATCGCGGTGTTCGGCGCGATCAACATCGTCTACGGCGGTTTGCTGGCGATGGCGCAAAAAGACTGGCGACGGCTGCTCGCGTTCTCCAGCATTTCGCACATGGGGATCGTGCTGCTGGGGGTCTCGTCCCTCACGAACGCTGGCCTGCAGGGGGGCGTTTTGATGACGATCTCCTCTGGGCTGCTGTCCGCACTGTTGTTCTTCATCGTCGGCGCGATTCAGGAACGAACCGGCACCTTCCAGATCGACGCGATGGGGGGGCTCTCTAGGCATCTCCCGATTTTGTCGGGCTTCCTGCTGGCGGGGGCGCTCGGTTCGCTCGGTTTGCCGGGGATGAGCGGATTTGTCTCGGAAATCGTCTCGTTCATGGGGGCTTTCCAGAAGCATCCGGTTCTGTCGGCGATCGGGACGACCGGCATCATTTTGGCGGCGGTGTATCTGCTGTGGGCGATGCAGCGGACCACCTTCGGTCCTGCCGGCCAGCTTTCGGAAGGCGTACGGGATGCGACTGCGCTCGAATATGTACCGATGATACTGCTCCTGGCGATTGTCATATGGATCGGTGTCTATCCGGCAGTGTTAGGCGACCTGATCAATCCGACCTTGTCGCAGCTTGTCGCCAGGATAGGGGGATAGACGATGCCGCAAACGGTGCAACAACTCGATTTTCTGTCTGTCTGGAATACCATGGGACCGGAAGTGGTGCTGGTTGGTGCGGGATTTTTGCTGCTGGTGCTCGACCTGTTGTTCAAAGGTGAACAAAAACGGCTGCTGCCCTGGCTGGGGATGCTGTCGCTTCTAGTTGCCGGCGGCATGGTCGTCCGCAACATGCTGAAGTTGCAAACGGCAACGGAACTGCAACAAATATCAGGCTATCTGTACATCGTGGACGACTATGGAAACATTTTCAAGCTGGTGTTTCTGGTTGGATCCCTGCTGACACTGCTGATGTCGGTCGATTATCTGCGGAACGTTCCGCTTCCGCGCGGAGAATACACCTATCTTTTGCTGTTTGGCACGGTCGGGGCGATGGTGATGGCTTCGTCGCTCGACCTGATCACCCTGTTTGTGGGGCTTGAGCTGTTGTCGATCGCTTCCTATGTCATGGCCGGAATGCGCCGCCATTATGCAAAATCGGCGGAAGGCGCGATGAAATACTTGGTGATCGGGGCGGTCGGGACGGCACTCACGCTGTACGGGATGTCGTTCGTGTACGGCTTGACAGGCACCACCAACCTGGCGATGGCGATGCAGTCTGTCGGGCCCCTGTGGGACGAATTCGGATTTTTACTGCTGCTGTCATTCGTGATGATGATCGCGGGATTCGGCATTAAAATCTCGATGGTGCCGTTCCACATGTGGACGCCTGACACGTACGAAGGGGCCCCGACGCCGATTACCGCGTTTCTTTCGGCGATTTCCAAGGCAGCCGGTTTTGCGATGCTGTTCCGGGTGTTTTTGTTCCTGTACTTCTCGATGATGCCGAAAGACTATATGGCGAAAGTGTACACCGTGTTTGCCGGACTGGCGATTTTGACGATGGTCATCGGGAACGTTGCCGCCATCACGCAAAAGAACATCAAACGTCTGATGGCGTACTCGAGCATCGCCCAGGCGGGCTACCTGCTGGTACCGGTCGCCGTATTGGGCAGGGCGCAGAGCCAGGTGAATCTGCTGCAGTCGATGACGGAACTGGTTTTCTACCTGGCGGTCTATGTGCTGATGACGATGGGGGCGTTTGCGATTATCGTCCTCGTGACGCGCGAAGCCGGTTCGGAAAGCGTCGAATCGTTCCGCGGATTGTACCGGCGGTCCCCGTTTTTGGCGGTTGCGATGTCCCTGTTTTTGCTGTCGATGGCGGGGCTGCCGGTCACAGCCGGCTTTTTCGGGAAGTTTATGATCGTCCTCGGGGCGGTGCACAGCCAGTCGTTCTGGCTGGCGGGCATCATGTTTGCCGCATCCGTCGTTTCGTTCTACTATTACTTTGGCGTGATTCGCCTGATGTTCACAAAAGAGACGGATGGCATCGAACCGCGTTTGCAGACGTCGGCCGGCCTGTCGATGGTGATCGGGGTCGCACTGGTGGCGACCGTTGGACTCGGCGTTGTGCCGGGCGTATTTCTGCGCGTTCTGGAAAACTTGAAATGGTTTGGTCCGGTGTAAAAAGAGCATCGGCCGCGACAAGACCAACGAGAGGGGCGAAGGCCTGCTCCGTTGGTCTTTTTCGGCAGGGAGGTGTTTCGGATGATGTCGCTGCCGTTTTCGACAGGTGTCTACGGACTGATGCAGCTGATTGTGTATTTGATCGCGATTGCGGTCGCCTGGTACGCGTCAGGCAGCATTAAGTGGGATTTATTTTTGCGTGACCACCGGGGAGGGCCCGCGGTGGTGCTTCGGCTGATAGTGGCCATTGTGCTCGGGTTTCAGCTAGGCCAATTTTTTCTGCAGTATCTAAGTGCATCGCTGCTGTTGAAGTATCTGCGTTAGAGGCCCCGGCCACCTCACCCGCTTTTTCTGCTTCTTCGCGTATACCGCCTCCCGGATTGGTCAAACATGGTTGATAGGGTGCTAGATTTGACCATGCGGGAGGATGTATTGATTATGAAAAAAGCGGTCTTGTTCGTCTCGATCATTTGCTTCCTCATCGGAGCGGCTTACGCATACCCAGCCCGCTCGACAACGGCCAGCCAGATGCACATCGGCGAACTGCTGACCCGCGTATTTGCAGCGAGCGGCGGGCAGGTGGAGGGCTATTTTGTGCATAACTGGTCGATCGTCAACCATACGTATATGCCGTTGGACGAACTGGCAAAAATCGGCCAAAATCTCAACGCGTCCCTGGGCATTCCCGATGCGCGCGAATACAAAAACAGCGACGGCCAGCAACACGTCTACCAATTGCACGGACAGTGGGATACGAGTACGGCCGTGTCGCTCATTCTCACTTCCATGAACCTGCAACAGCAGCCGCAAACCGTGCTCGTCATCAAAATCGAGCGGGAGGCAAGCGATTTGCGGGGTATTACCGATTCGATCGAAAAAGTAAAAAATACGGCCGCCCAAGCCGGCGTCACCCCACAAATTAGCGCTTGTATCAAAGGTTTTCGCAATGATAAAATTGATGTTATGGAACGAAACTCGCTCATTCAACGGATGTTTGCGTCCGTCGATGCGCGCGAAGTGGAAGCATTTCGTTCCGACTGGCTGGCAAGCGTATCAGGGTACTCTCCATTGGCCAAAGAGTACATATCCACCAACGGGAAGCGGATGAATCTGCAGGTGGCGGTTCATCACGACGCCTATCAAAAAAAGACCCGCATCCTCGTTGGTTCGCCGATTGTGACGATTGAGTATTAACAGCTAAGTCCGGGACAACAGCCCACCCTGAGCGGAGGTACCAACATTGTCAAAGTTTTTGATTCGTGGCGGAAACCGCCTGTCTGGCAGCGTAAAAGTGGACGGTGCAAAAAATGCGGTGTTGCCGATTCTGGCGGCATCGATTCTTGCATCGGAAGGAACCAGTGTGATCGAGGACGTTCCATGGTTGACGGATGTTGAAACCATCAGTGAAGTCATCATCGCTTTAGGGGCAGAAGTTCGTCGGGAAAGCGAAACGGTCTTGCATGTCGACTCGCGCAACGTGAAGGAATGGATCGCCAAAGAATCGCTGGTTCGCAGAATGCGGGCTTCTTTTCTTGTGATGGGACCTTTGTTAGCCCGCATGGGCCGTGCCCGTGTCGCGTTGCCGGGCGGTTGTGCGATCGGAGCAAGACCGGTTGACCAACATATCAAAGGATTTCAGGCGCTCGGTGCGGAAGTCGAAGTCGGCCGCGGCCACGTGGAAGCTCGCGTGAAAGGGAATCGGTTAAAAGGAACCCGAATTTATCTGGATATCCAAAGCGTCGGTGCCACGCAGAACATCATGATGGCAGCCGCTCTGGCGGAAGGCAGGACGATTATCGAAAACGCGGCGAAGGAACCGGAGATCGTCGATCTGGCGAACTATTTGAACGCGATGGGCGCCAGTGTGCGCGGGGCGGGTACGGATGTGATCCGCATCGATGGCGTCGAATCGCTGCGGGGCGCGAATCACACCGTGATCCCCGACCGGATTCAGGCGGGCACGTTCCTGATCGCGTCGGCGATGACCGGCGGCGACGTGTATGTGGAAGGAGCGATTTCCAACCATTTGAAGCCGGTGATCGCCAAACTGAAAGAAGCGGGCATCCAGATCGAGGAAGATGTGAACGGGATACGGGCGATCGGCGGTCCCGGCAACCGTCCGTTGGATGTCAAGACGCTGCCGTATCCCGGATTCCCGACTGACATGCAGGCGCAGATGATGGCGCTGCTGACCGTTTTGCCCGGCAACAGCCTGGTGACGGAAAGCGTATTTGAAAATCGGTTCATGCATGTGGCGGAACTGCAGCGAATGGGAGCCGACATCAAGATTGAGGGACGCACCGCGCTGATCACCGGGGTCCCCTACCTGACCGGAGCGAGCGTTACGGCAAGCGACCTGCGGGCGGGGGCCGCGCTTGTGATCGCCGGACTGGGAGCGCAGGGGGAAACGGAAGTCAACGGACTCCACCACATAGACCGCGGTTACTTGAAACTGGAAGACAAGCTCCGTACGATCGGAGCGGACATTGTGCGCGTCGAGTAATGGCTTTTTTTCACCGGTTGCTATATAATAGAAGTAACACGTTACGAAACTGCATAGCGGCGGATGACGATTGCGGGAGAGACCGAACCGGCCGTTCGGCACCGAAGGGGCAAGTCCCAAAAATCCTTGGGACCAATCTCTCAGGTAAAAGGACTGCAATCGGACGCACTCTGGAGAGAGCATCAGCCACCAAAGGGGAAAACTCCCGCGAACGGGAGTTAAACTTTCCGGTAAAAGGACAGAGCGAGGGTAGACAGTCTGCCCTTGCTTTGTCCTTTTTTGATCGAACGGAAGGACGGAGAAGGGGAAAGCGGTCTACCCCTCTCTGTCCTTCCTTTCTTTTTAAAAATCATGTCGTTCCGGAGGAGAGAGCGATGGAGTACAACAGCTGTTTTGACATTATCGGGCCGGTCATGGTCGGTCCGTCCAGTTCGCACACGGCCGGCGTGGTGACGATCGGGAATTTTGTGCACCAGCTCCTGCACGGGATCCCGGAGCGGGCGGAAATCACATTTTATGGCTCTTTTTCTCAAACATACAGGGGACATGGCACGGATAAAGCAATCGTCGGCGGACTGTTGGGAATGGGCACGGATGATCTGCGAATCAAACACGCGCTCAAACTTGCCTCTGAATGCGGGATGGCGACCGTTTTCAAGCTGGAGGAGGAGTGCCCCTATTATGACCATCCGAATACGCTGCTCATCCATGCGGAAAAGAATGGTGACGCCGTGATGGTCGGCGGCGTTTCGTTGGGCGGCGGATTATCAAAAATTTTCTTGATCGATCAGTTTCAGGTTGATATTCCATTGAATACCGCGTGTTCCATGGTGCTGCACAAGGAAAATCGGACCCGTGTCATCAATTTTCAGGTGAGGTAGATGAAAATGCCGATCGATTTCCAATCGATGCAGGAACTGCTGCTTCACTGCGAACGGGAAAACAAGAGCATCGCAGAAGTCATGCTCGATGTTGAAATCAGCAAGTCGGGCCGCACCCGGGATACGATCATCAGCATGATGAAGGAACGTCTGCTCAAGATGAAACAGGCGATTGAAACAGGCGTGTCCGACCGGTCCTCCTCGCCAAGCGGCATTTCCGGCGGGGACGCGTATCGGATGGGCGTTTACAAGGAAAAAGGGGATTTTCTCTCCGGCAACATCATCGTCGATGCGATGCGGTTCTCGTTTGCCACATCGGAGACGAACGCCCGGATGGGAGTGATCGTGGCGACTCCGACGGCGGGCGCCGCCGGAGTTTTGCCCGGCTGCCTGTTTTCACTGCAAGAGAATTGCGGGCTCTCGTACGACCAGTTGGTGATGGGATTGTTCACCGCAAGCGCTCTCGGTTATGTGATCGCCAACCGCGCTTTTATTTCAGGAGCGGCCGGCGGCTGTCAAGCGGAAGTGGGGTCGGCCACCGCGATGGCGGCCGGTGCCATTGTGGAATTGAAGGGCGGAACGCCCGAGCAGGCGGTCAATGCAACAGCCATCGCGCTGAAATCCCTGTTGGGTCTTGTCTGCGATCCGGTGGCAGGTTTGGTGGAGGTGCCGTGCATCAAACGGAATGTGATCGGCACGGCGATCGCCTTCGCGGCGGCCGACATGGCGCTGGCCGGTGTGGAAAGCCGGATTCCCTGCGATGAGGTGATCGCCGCCATGTACGAAATCGGCAAGCGAATGCCGGTTTCGCTGCGGGAAACCGCTCTCGGTGGGCTGGCCATGACCCCGACGGGACAGGCGATGAAAAAGCGGATTTTTGATTCTCCCAGCGAATAAAGCAAAGAATACCCCACTGTCGCAACCGGCGGCGAAGCAAGTCTATCATGCAAGGGGCATACGGGTACAAGTTGCACATATACATTTGATAGACTTTGCTCAGGGGGGAATGGCTGTTGAATCAAACAACTGCCGCAAACAAACCGGTCGTCATCATGCTCGCCGCAACGCTCGCACTCATGCTGGCAATTCCGGCAGGATTGGTCAGCATGTTGCCGAAAAGGGAACAGCCCGCTCCCCATCTGGCAGTTGCCACCGATGACATGAAGATCAAAGTGCTCCTGAAGGAAAAAAACCAGGTTGTCGAGATGCCGCTCGAGGAATATGTGAAAGGCGTGGTGGCCGCCGAGATGCCGGCCGATTTTCCGCTGGAGGCGCTGAAAGCGCAGGCGATCGCCGCCCGCACGAATGCAATCCGCCGCATTCAGAAAAATTCGCTGATCGAAGGAGCCCATGTGACCGACGATTACCGGGATACGCAGGCCTACAGCAGCGACGAGAAGCTGAAGCAGCAGTGGGGCATCATGGAGTACCAGTTGAAGATGAACAAAATCGTGCAGGCGGTCAACGAGACGAAAGGGCAGATTGTGACCTATAACGGGGTGCCGATCGACGCGATGTTTTTTTCCGCATCGAACGGAAAGACGGAGGATTCGCAGGATTATTTTGGCCGGGCCTTGCCGTACCTGCGATCGGTCGATTGCCCGTGGGACGCGCAGTCGAAACATGCGACGCGTACCAAAACAATGCCGCTGCAGGAATTTCACCGGTTGCTGGGCATCAACGCGGTCGTCACTGCCGCCAACCAGGGACAGATGCTGCAAGTAGTGGAGACTTCAGCGAGTCACCGGGTGAAAAAAATCCGGGTCGCCGGCAAAGTGATGAGCGGCCCTGACTTCCGGCAGGCGCTGGGGCTGCCCTCGACCGATTTTTCCTGGAAAATCGAAGGCGATGCGATCACGTTCACGACCCACGGCAACGGCCACGGAGTCGGCATGAGCCAGTACGGCGCCGAAGGGATGGCGAAGCAGGGCAAAACGGCATCCGAAATTTTGGCGTATTTCTATCAGGGTACAACGATTGCCTCCTACAAGAAACCGTAGGTTATCGATAAA
Source organism: Effusibacillus pohliae DSM 22757 (assembly GCF_000376225.1). NCBI lineage: Bacteria > Bacillati > Bacillota > Bacilli > Caryophanales > Alicyclobacillaceae > Effusibacillus > Effusibacillus pohliae. The sequence continues at coordinate 18,573 of NZ_AQXL01000132.1, read as the reverse complement.
AAATTTCCATCCCATGAGTATTCCCTGTATAAGCTTTCTCATTCATGGCGAGAATGGGGAATGAGGTGATGGAAATGAATCAGGAAAACAAGCAAACGCAAAACATGGCTCCCAGGAGTCAGAAAAAGCCGGGATTTTGGAGGACTTTGTTTGCCAAACGGTGGACCTTCCCGGCGATCTATCTTGGCGCAGCGGCCCTTATCATCGGATTGGTAGTAGCGCAGGTCAAGGACGTGAAACTGAAGGACGCACAGCCTGCGCCAAACAATACGGGGAGCGCAGTGACTGACCCCGGCAAGCTTCCGGACAGCGCACCCGCCACTGCCGGTCAAAAACTGATCTGGCCGGTCAGCGCGGACGATACGGAAGCGAAAGTGACGATGGCGTTCTACGATCCGAGCAAGGACGAGAAAACGCAAGCCGCTTCCATTTTGAAGTATGACAACAACTTCTACACACAAAACGGGGTGGTGATCGGTCGCAAGGACGACAAGCCGTTTACCGTCGTTGCGGCAGCGTCCGGTACCGTCACCCGGGTAGAAGCGGATCCGCTGATGGGCCAAGTCGTCGAAATCAAGCATGACAACGGGTATGTCACATACTACGCGTCGCTTGACAAAGTGGAAGTCAAGGAAGGCGACAAAGTGAACCAAGGCCAGCCGATCGCCAAGTCGGGCAACAACAAACTGGAAGCTGACCAGAAGAACCACCTGCACTTTGAAGTGAAGAAAGACGGCAAGAACGTCAACCCGGAAACCGAAATCCAGCATTAAGCAGCAAACACATTGCGAAATCCCCGTCCGCTCAGGGCGGGGATAAAATTTTGCCCAACAAAGTGAAGCAAAGCTTCGCAGTATACACCGAGTACTTTGTTGGGGACTGGACTGTGCGTTTTCGACTAAATATTCAGAATTTTTATGGCGTTTGGGGATGTGCGCGAGTTTGTCAAGTTGAGAATGGACGAGAAAAAACCGGGAAAACGCACCTGATGGCTTGTCATAGCGCGTAATTAGGCATATGTGGTACACACCCTCATATAATGTATCAGACATTCGAAGTATTGGGGGAGGCGAAAGGAGTGCACGATTACATCAAAGAGCGCACCCTGAAGATTGGCGAGTATATCGTCGAAACAAAAAATACGGTTCGAACGATCGCCAGGGAATTTGGTGTCTCCAAAAGCACGGTGCATAAAGATCTGACCGAACGTCTGCCTGATATCAACCCCGAGCTGGCCAACCGTGTGAAAGAGATCCTCGAGTATCACAAATCGATCCGGCATCTGCGGGGCGGCGAAGCGACCAAGAAAAAATACCGGAAAGATGAATCGAAACGGAAAATGTCAAAAAATGTAGGATCTGAAAGAGGAGTTTCCTCGCCGCTGTAGAATAATGTAGATGGCGGTTTTTCGAAAATTTGTGACACAAAACGTGGGGCGACAGGGATGCACCATATCGCGGGGGAATCGATCATACTTCCCTATCGGCCGCATACATTGTTGCTAAGAGATTGTGACAAGGCGTGAAGGAGGACTCTTTCGCACATGTTCAGCAAAGATATTGGTGTAGACCTGGGAACGGCCAACGTTTTGGTCCATTTGAGAGGAAAGGGGATCGTCCTCAACGAACCGTCGGTTGTGGCAATCGAGAGTCAAACGAAACGGGTTGTGGCAGTCGGTGAAGAGGCCCGCCAGATGCTGGGGCGCACACCGGGCAACATTGTGGCGATCCGTCCTCTGCGCGAAGGTGTGATTGCGGATTTTGACCTCACCGAGATGATGCTTCGCCACTTTATCAGCAAGACGGTTGGCAAAGGACCGTTTGTTCGCCCGCGGATCGTGATCTGTGTGCCGACCGGCATCACGCCGGTGGAGCAGAAAGCGGTGCGGGAAGCGGCCGAGCGTTCGGGTGCGAAAGACGTGTTTATTATAGAGGAGCCTCGTGCGGCAGCGATCGGCGCCGGGTTGGACATTTTTCAGCCAAGCGGCTCGATGGTGGTCGATATCGGCGGAGGTACGACGGATATAGCCGTTCTTTCGCTCGGCGACGTCGTGACCGCCTCTTCTATTCGTGTAGCGGGGGACAAGTTGGATGAGGCGATCATCCGGTTTGTCAAGAAACAGTACAATCTGCTGATTGGCGAACGGACGGCGGAACAAGTCAAGCTGCAGATCGGTTCAGTCTATCCGGGTGCTCGCAACGAGACGATGGATGTGCGCGGCCGCGATATGGTGACCGGCCTCCCCAAAACGATCGAGGTCACCTCGGAAGAAGTGCGGATCGCGCTGGCAGAACCTGTTTCCCAACTGATGGCGGCGGTCAAGGGAGTATTGGAGAACACGCCGCCCGAACTGGCGGCTGACATCTATATGAAAGGCGTCGTGCTGACCGGGGGTGGGGCCTTGCTGTTCGGACTGGACAAGCTGATGATGGACGAACTGCAGGTTCCGGTGCATGTCGCGGAAGATCCGATGAGCTGCGTCGCGCGTGGCACCGGCAGGGTATTGGAAAATCTGGAGAAAGTCATTCGGCCGCCGGCAAAAAGAAAGCGGCATTGGTAGGTGAAAGAGCGTGATTCGAGGATTGTATACGGCAGCCTCCGGCATGGTGGCCGGGGAACGCCGGCAGGACGTGCTCGCCAACAATCTGGCGAACGTCAATACGGCGGGATACAAAAAAGATGACAGCATCATGCGGTCATTCCCGGAAATGTTGCTGTATTCGATGAATGATCATACGGGGAGCGGTCCGCAGGCCATTTCGCCGGCCTCGCCAAGCGTCGGGACGGTGGGTACGGGTGCGTTCCTGGAAGAGGTTCTCCCCCGTTTTACACAGGGCGTGCTAAAATCGACCACCAACAAGTACGGATATGCGATCATCGATGCGGACCGTCCTGCCGGCGGGAATGCGACCGATTCGCGCCGCAAGACGTTTTTTCCGCTGGCTGATGCGGCGGGGAACCGGTTCGTTTCGCGCGACGGAGATTTTCGCCCGGACGCGCGAGGGTTCCTTGTAAATGCGGCGGGGCTTTTCGTGCAGGCGGTCGACGCGAACGGTCTGCCGGCGGAAAATTCGCGTGTTCAAGTCAACGGGGCGGGGAACCTGGTGGCCGGTCGCGTCGACGGAAATGGGCAGTTTACGGCAGATCCGACGTTGCGATTTGATGCGATCGACATTCTCGATCCGGATAAACTGCAGGCTGCGGGGAATAACGGATTTCGCTATGACCCGGCCAATGCGGCGGCAAAAACGGGTGAGGTACGGCAGGGATTTGTGGAACGTTCGAACGTCGATTTGGCGGAGACGATGACCGACATGATCGCCGTCATGCGCAACTACGAAGCGAACCAAAGAGTGATTCGAACCCTCGACAGCACTCTCGACAAAGCTGTCAACGTGCTGGGCCGATTGTAGGAAAAGGAGCCGAACGCAGATGAGAGCACTGTACACATCCGCATCAGGTCTGGCGGCCCAACAGACCAGGCTTGATGTGATTTCCAACAATATCGCGAACCTGAATACGGTCGGGTACAAAACGAAAGACGCACAGTTTGCCGAACTGCTGCGCTCCCAATTCGGGCAGCCGGATGAGTTTCAACTGGACGGCCGCCGGTCGGATTCCGGATTGCGCACCGGAAACGGGGTATATGCCGCTCATCTGGCACAAGTGTTTGCGCAAGGCAATCTGCAGATGACCGGCAACATGCTGGATCTGGCGATTGATGGGGAAGGATTTTTTGCCGTCCGCGTTCCCGGCCCGGATCGGAACGGACAACCGTCAATAGCGTTCACGCGAGCGGGAAAATTCCAAATCGATTCCTCCGGCACGATTGTGAACGATGACGGGTATCCGTTACTGGACAGCAACGGGCAGCCGATAGTGATTCCGGAACCGCTGCGCGGGCGTCCGTTATCGGTTGCGGCCAATGGCGATATCACCGTCCAGGGCGAAAACGGGCCGGTTCGGGCAGCAACGATCAACCTCGTTTTGGTGCGGAATCCGGAAGCGAACCTGCAGGCGATCGGGAACAATCTGTATCAAAACAGCAACCCGGACTATCAGCCGCTGCAAGATTCGCTCAGCAACCTGCAGGCCCCGGAAGACAGGCAGCGGATCGGCGGGATCCGGCAGGGGGCGTTGGAAATGTCAAATGTCGACCTGACGCAGGAGTTGACCGAGCTGATCGAAGCGCAGCGGGCTTATCAGTTGAACGCAAGGTCGGTGCAGACGGTGGATGCGATGTTGGGCATAGCCAACAATCTGCGGGCATAATGACAGGGAGGCCGGACGGCAACAGGCCTCTTTTTTCGTGCGGGACAATTCTTTAAAATAAAAAGTTGGGAAGCAGGTTGCAAAGACCTGTAAAAGCGGGCGTTTTTTGCCTATGCATGCATACCGTGGTATAGTAGGGTGTGTGCAGGTAGGGGGTCATTCGGTGAATTTGCCAAACTTGCTGACGCTGCTGCGTTTGGGATTGGTTCCGCTCTATTTTCTCGCGTTTTTCTCAGAATCGCCCTGGAGCATGCAATATGCGCTGGGAATTTTGGTGTTGTCCGGATTAACCGATTTGCTCGACGGCTACCTCGCGCGAAAATACAACTGGATCACCCCGCTCGGGATCGTCCTGGATCCGCTGGCGGACAAACTGATGATGCTGTCGGTGATCATCTCGTTTATCCTGGACGGACGGATTTCCTGGCTGGCCGCCGGACTGCTGATTTTCCGCGATGCGGCGATGATTCTCACGTCGGCGTTTTTCCATTTTCGCCAGAAGCAGATCGTGCCTGCGACCTGGTGGGGGAAGACGACGACCGTCCTGTACTATATGACGGTCGTGGCGATCCTGTTCAAATGGCGGATGGCCGATTTTCTTCTATGGAGCACGATCGGTCTCTCGTTTGTCACCAGTTTCGTGTATCTGCACAAATTCCGCGCAATGAACCGATAGGAGTGGAAAGGAAACATGCTGAACATCGATCAAATCAAGGAAATCATTCCGCACCGCTACCCGTTTTTGCTGGTGGATCGCATTCTGGAACTGGAAACCGGCAGGCGGGCGGTCGGTGTCAAGAATGTGACGGCGAACGAACCTTTTTTTGCCGGACATTTCCCGCAATATCCGGTGATGCCGGGTGTGCTGGTCGTCGAAGCGATGGCGCAGGTGGGAGCGGTCGCGCTGCTCTCGGTGGAAGAGAACAAGGGCCGCCTGGCTTTTTTTGCGGGGATCGACAATGTGCGGTTCCGGCAGCAGGTGCGGCCGGGTGACACGTTACATATGGAAGTGGAGATTCTGTCTGTCAGACGAAGCATCGGCAAAGGCAAAGCGGTTGCGAAAGTGGGAGACAAAGTGGTGTGCGAGGCGGAATTGATGTTCGCCCTGGGGGATGCGCAGTAAGCGCATCCTCGTTTATTTGTGCAGCAGCTTCCCTTCCTGGATCAGCGCGTACACGGGGTCGCCCAAGGAGATCTCCGCCTGGCCGTGTGTGGCGTTGGCGATTCGCTTCCGATACGGTTCGGTTTCCTCGACGGGAACCAAAACGGATAGACGCACGCGATCGGCATATTCGGTTTGGTCGATGAAGCAGCCGGCCTGCAGGGTTTCATGTTCGACCTTGCCCAGCCACGTGTAGTCGATTTCCACATGCACCGTTTGCAACAGCGAACGGGTGACGATTCCGGCCGCCTGCAGCGCGGCATCCGCCGCCTGTCCGTACGCTCTCACCAATCCTCCGGCGCCCAGCATGATGCCGCCAAAATAGCGGGTGACGACGACGACCACATTTTTCAGGACCTTTCGCTTGATCACTTCCAGGATCGGCTTCCCGGCCGTACCGGACGGTTCCCCGTCGTCGTTCGATTTCTGAAATTCGTCATGCGGACCGATCTGGTACGCGTAGCAATTGTGGGTGGCGTCCCAGTGCTTTTTTTGGATGGACTGGATGAAAGCGACTGCCGCTTCTTCCGTTTCGGCCGGCATCGCGTAGCCGATAAACTCCGATTTTTTGATGATGGTCGTTGCTTCACCGTAGCCTTTGATCGTTTTGTATGATGTAAGCATCATGGACTCTCCTGCATTTTGTATTGAATTAATGTAAGGTATGATATACAATTTTCTTATCAATAATGAAGATAGGAGGTGGTAAGATGGCGATTGTTTCGGAAGAACAACTGCTGAAAGTTCTTACCGCTTTTAATTCATGGTGGACAACTGGCCGCGTCCCCAAGGAGCTGGCGAAGCCTATCAAGCGTTTTGCGTTTTATGAAGCCCGACAGATTTTGCATCATCCGGAAATCCGGCGGGCGGTTCTGCTTTCCGGCGCCCGTCGCGTCGGCAAAACGACTGTCGTTTACCAATTGATCGAGGACCTGCTGCAAAGAGAAGTGAACAGGCGCCACATTCTTTATGCATCCTTTGACCATCCGGTACTGAAGTTTTGTGACATCGGCCGGCTGTTAGAATTATACCAGAATAACATTGCCCCTGGTGTGCAAGAGATCTATCTGTTCTTTGACGAAGTCCAATATGCGAAGGATTGGGATCACTGGATGAAGATCCTGTATGATATGAACCCGCACTATCGAATCGTTGCCACCGGTTCAGCCAGTCCGGTGCTTCTGGCAAAGGCGGCGGAAAGCGGAGTGGGACGCTGGAAGAATGTGCGGGTTCCGACCCTCTCCTTCCACGAATACATTGATCTGTTAGGAATACGTGAAAAACCTTTGTTGGACCGGGGAATCAAGCCGACTGAACTCGGGACGTGGTCCCATACGCAGTGGAAGGAACTGATGCTGTCTTTGTATCCGCTGCAGACCTATTTCCATCAATACCTGATGGTCGGAGGATTTCCCGAAATCGCGTTGGGAAACGATATCGCCTACGGCCAGAGGGTGCTTCGGGAAGATGTGGTCGACAAAGTGTTGAAGCGGGATATGACCGTATTGTATAACATTCGAAATGTGGACGATCTGGAGAAAATATTTTTGTATCTCTGTTTCCACAGCGGCAGTATCATTTCGCAGGATGCGATTGCGAGCGAAATTGGCTTGTCGAGACCGACGGTGGGAATTTACATCGAATTGCTAGAACAGGCCAATCTGATCTACATCAGCAAACCGGTTGACTTGTCAGGCAAAAAAGTGTTGAAAGCCCGCCCGAAAATCTACCTGGCGGATGCCGCTTTGCGGAATGCGGTGCTGATGCAGGAGGAAGAGGTGCTCGCCAATCCGGACGAAATGGGAATTCTGATTGAAACTGCCGTCTATAAACACATCGCATCTTTTTACTATCATCGGCTGCCGAAGATCGGGTATTATCGGGATGCCAAAACGAAAAAAGAAGTGGACGTAGTGGTCGCACTGCCAAGAGCGAAAATCCTGGTCGAGGTGAAGTACCGGGAGGATGCCCGGATTCGCGAAACGGACGCGATCGTGGAATTGGCGAACGACGAGGAGGTGGGAGGTGCGATCGTCGTCACGAAAAAAGCGGAAGACTATGGCACGCTCCCTTTTGAAACAGCGGTTCCGATCGTAAAAATTCCGGCATTCGCGTTCTTGTACTTGCTCGGGCACGCAGAAAAACAGGGCTATTTGCACGCTTCCACCTCTCGCAGGATCGACGAGACGCCGCCTGAGATCGGGTAGCGGAGCGGTTTGCCTTGTTTGGACGCTTCCGATTTGACCACCCAATAAAACGGATGGCTGATCTGGTGTGTGTTGCAGATGATCACGTCCGCCTTGCTCACATACGGTTCGATGGAGGCAGGCTGGCTTTCCAATACGACCACCGAACCGCCCCGCTGCTGAATCGCCTGTTCGTATTGGGCCACCATATTGGATTGGGCGCCGCAGATCAGAATGTGCTTGCCTCTGAGCGATTGTTCGATGTCCGGCGGGCTGTCCCCCGTTTTGGCCGGCCGGCGGCGGGCAGATCGTCCGCCGGCAGCTTCTTCTTCCGTCAGCTGCTCGTGATCGTGGATGGTCAAAATCCGGTTGTTATGCGGATGTGTGGCATCAAATAAAAGGGTGACCACATCCCCGATCTCCACATTCGGCAGTTCATATGCATGCAGCGGGACAAATATGTCGGGATCGTGCAAATCGCGGACTCCGATCCAGCCGGCCCGATCCTCAACGATTCCAAGCAGCTCCCGGTGGACGGAAGGTTCCACACTTTTTTGCAAAATCCGGTAATGATACTGCGGCAGTCCGGGAGCATACTCACCCAGCAGGTGCCCTTCCAGTTCGTCGCCATCCTGGGCGCCGATCGCATGGATAATTTTTTCCGAAACAAACAGATCAATGCCCTGCTCCGTGCTGAGAAATCCAAACCGGGAACGAACAGGAATCCGCAGGATGCCGCGGACAATCGCCGGGTAATCTGGTTGGGCGGGCGGGTGGACAGGCAGCTCCGGATTGGTATTGAGAATGCCCGATTCGGCAGCGACGATCGGTGCCGTAACCGATTCTGCCGTTTCCGGCGGTGCCGCAACGGGATCCAAATCCGAATGGGGCGGCGCCTCATAGAGCGGCGCTTCCGCCCGGCCGTTTTCCTTCACGGCGGAAGGAGCGGCCAGCAGTGCGGTTAACCGGGCGACTTCTTCCGTCAATTGTTGAATCGCTGCTTCCTGCGAGCGGTTGAGTTCCAGCAGCTGCAGATTTTCAAAATTCAGTTTGCGAAGCTGCTCGCGTGTCCGCTGCAGGTTTCCGTCCAACAGCTGCACTTCGCGTTCAAGCTGCTGCCGCAACGCTTCTGCTTCCTGCAGCTGTTTCTTCCACGCCGCTGCCTGCGCTTCCGCCGATTTGCGTTCCCGCATCAGCTCCTGTTTCGCCGAATCGCGTTCTCTCCGCAGTTTGGCGAACTCCTTACGCCATTTATCTTCTTGTTTCAGAAATGCTTTCTTGCTCTCGTCCAGGAGTTTCGCCAGACGCTGATTTTCCTTTTGCAGCGCGTCTGGCGGATTTGCGGGCGCCTCAGGTTCAGCGGGCAATTCGAAGGGAGCGCTCTGCTCCATCATCCGTACCGCCAAATCGCTCAGATCCTGGCGGTCGGACAGCAGCAGCGCCAGCACCAGGTGCACATTTTCCATCTCATCATTCAGACGTTTCGCATCGTCTGCCGTACAACCGGCAGGCAGGGAGGCGATTTGCTCTTCCAGACCGGGGTACTCCGTCCGGAGCATGCGGATCAACATTTTCGGATTGGTGTAATCCTGCTGCAGCCTCCGGTCAAAATACGATTTCAGCAGCGGATAGGGGACTTTCTCCGGGGTGCGAAAGCCCGGCGGGCAAATCCGGTGGGCGGCGCACACGGCCGGCAGCACGCGCGGCCCGATATGATGCAGGAACCAGCTTCTCCATTTATCCAGCAGCTGCATTGAAACATTTTCTTTATACATCGAATCACCCGGCTTACAGGGAGAGATTACTCCGATTGTAACACGAATCGATTGTGATTTTGCAAAAAAATCCCTCATCGAGTGAGGATGAGGGGATTTTTCCAAATCCATGAAATGTTTACTTGGACCAATTGAATACGGCGAATTCCGCCCATTCAGCCCAGGTGGCCGTCCGTCCGCGGTAGGTCGAATAGCCGATCGCTCCTTTGTCTTTGGCTGCCCGCATCGCACCCTGGATTTCCTCCCAGGTGGGCGCCTGATTTGGGTCATCAAACATGTTGTACGACTGCCCGATGATGTGAACCGGCATATCCGGACGCGTGAGCTCCTTCATTTTGGGCACCTCGGCGGCGACCGCGTCGTACACTTCCTGGTAGGTGTAGGGTTTCACCTTATTATGCCAGTAGAGCATCGGCGCCATCACATCATAATATTTCGCGTAAACCGACCAGGGTTGATTTTTGCCCCAGGTGGCCGGATAGACGACCGCGATCATCGGGTAATTCGGCCCCATGGTGTTGCGGATCGATTTGGCGAACTCTTCCTGGTGCCATTGATACAGATTCTCTTCCAGATCGGCCGCCAGCGCATCGAATCTCTGTCCCTGCGGGGTCGTGTAGTTGAGTACCTGCAGCGTCTGTCCGGCGTCCTTGTAAGGATCTTTGTTGGCCGCGTACACCCAGCCGATGACAGTGATTCCCGCGTCATGCGCCTGGTACAGGAAATCGTCCATCATGTCCTGCCCGAAGAATCCATCGCTGGTCGTTGATACCAGCGTGAAGACATGCGTCACTCCGGCGTCCTTGTAACGTTGGATCGTGTCTTTGACAGGATAGTTGTGCCAATCGCGCCACATCATCCAGTCGCCTTTTCCGCTGACCAGATCGGCGGCCGAGTTGTAGATCGTGATTTGCTTGGAGACCGCTTGGCCGCTGTAGGAAGCGGTGACCGTCACCGAGCCGCTGGTGCCTCCGGCCGTAAACGTGCCAGACGACGGGCTGCCGGTCGAACCAATTTTCCCCAGGTTCGGATTGTTCACGCTAAACTGAACCGGTCCCTGCGTCAGAGGCACTTCATTATCCCACTGGTCGTACCCCTTGCCGTTCAGCTGCACCGTTGAACCGACCCGGACAAACGGGGAAGGCGAGACAAACATTTTGAATTGCGCAAAATCGCCCGGCACCACCTGGAACTTGGCCGAACCGTCCGCGACCGCCCCGCTGCCGGATACGGCGAGGCTGTAAACCCCGGCTTTTGTTTTCGATACGGTAAACGCCGCAAGCCCGTTCACAGTGGCCGCTTCCAACACCGATTGCCCGTCCGGACCATTCACGGTCAGTATCAGTTTGCGGTTGTTATCCGTCTGCACCAGCTGCCCCTTGTCGTCGTTTACTCTGACGGTGATCTGGACGGGCTGGGTCGGCTTGTATGTACCGTAATCCGATTGGCTGAATGCAAGGTGTTTCAGTTCCGCTTGCTTTATCTGCTGCAGCTTGTCGCCAGGCACATTCAGCATGTTGTACACCATGCCGGCTGCCTCCGCGCGGGTCGCCTTGTTCAGGGGGCGGAAGGTCTGGTCCATATACCCTGCAATCACACCCAGATAGCGGGAAGCGGCAACCGGTTTTTTGGCATAGTCCCGGATACTGGAGACATCCCGGAACGGCAGCGAGGTCTGCACGACCCAATCGGGTACATCGGCGATCTGCAGGGCGGAGACAATCATTGTCGCCATGTCCTGGCGGGTGATCGGCGCATACGGATCAAATGTATCGGAAGATGTACCTTTCACGAGGTTGTGCAGATATGCGGTTTGAATGTAGGCAAACGCATAAAAATTCGGGTTGACATCCTTGAACACCTGGGAGGTGTTCTGGGTGAGCGGCAGTTTCAGCGCTTTCACCAAGAGCGTCGTGAATTCCGCCCGGGTGATGGGATCGTCAGGCGCAAAAATCTGCGGGGTTCTGCCTGACACAATGCCCTGCGACCTGAGCGATTCGACCGCCGGCGCTGCCCAATGGTTGGGCGGGATGTCCTGGAACGTCGACGCAGCTGCTGCCGTGCTGACCATCCACGGAGCCGCCTGCGCAACAGTCAAGGCCGCGGCGAGGATTTTCGGCGACAACCGCTGCTTGCGTTGATGCTTGTTTCTGTTCACGATTGCAATACCCTCCCACAGTTTCCTTATCCTAGCAATTCGACATAGAACGGCAAAATCCTCTGCTGCATCTCCTATAAAAATTCGAGATCTAGCACGAGTTTGCTAGGGTCAGCAAAGGAAACTCGGCTCATAGCGCCTGCGTTCGTGCAGGCAACGCCGAGTTGATCATCCGTGATCAAAAAAAAGACCGTCAGCCCTGCACAAGGGCCAACGGTCTCGAACGTGCAACCCGATCGCTCACTCCCGTTTTTTCAGCTGTTCCTTCAGGGATGCGGGCATCGAGATTTGCACATCCTTGTTGTTTTGGTCAAAAAACTTGATCGTCGCGGTGGTCACCACCGTGCCGATGTCATCCACCTCGCTTGTGGACAGGATTTGGATTTGCCGGATGAAGCGGGTGTCCTTGTCGATATAGATCGTATAACGGCTCGGCATTTTTTTGCCCTGCGAGACAGGCAGCCCGGCCACGTCGATCGCATCCGCCTCAAACTGGTAGACTTCCGTATCGTTCAATTTCAGAAACGTCATGTCCTCCAGCCGATCCACGCGCGGCGGCTGGATCTTTGCCAGCTTCTGCAGCGAATCCCACGGATCGGGCAGCTGCAGCCGGCTGATCGGCCGCCAGACTCCTTCCTCACGATAATAAGCGGACGTTTTGTCCTGGAAGATGTAATACGACCGGCCGTCCACCGATTGGGACATCTCCGCCTGGTCAGGCAAAATCACATGTCCGTACACGCTCGATCGGTGGAATCTGTTCTGTTCGCGCGTCTCCAGCGTTCCGCTGATGCCGAATTTGCTGATCTGCCGGCTCTTCTCGACCGATTCGACGATTTTTGCCCAACCGTCCGGAGCCGGTTTCTTTTCTTTCTGTTCGAGCGGAATCTCGTTCGAGTTGGGGGCGGACAGCTGCGGGCTGCAGCCGCCCAAGGCCGCGGCCAGAGGGAGCGCCAGAACAACCGCTTGCAAGAGCCGCTGTCCAAATCGCAGGTGTGACATGAAGCTACGCATAACGGCGCTTCCTCCTTTGAACAAGCTGATACCCATATCCCCCGAGCACCATAGCCGCGTAGATTCCGGCGAGCGTCGGTACGACAGGAACCGGAATCGGCTTGAATACGAACAAATGCGGCTCCGAATAGTACCCTGCGACCCAGGTGTCGGAGGACAGCGGGAACGGGAACAGCAGGTTCGTCTTATATACGCGCCATTGGCGCTCCAACCGCCCGTTATCCCAAGTGTATCCCGTTAAGTAGCGGGTCGGCACGTCGCGGATCAGGCTCGGATCCTGCGCGACAATCAGCGGCTTTCCGCCGGGCTGCGGGAGTACGAACTCGAAGCGGAACGATTCCTTGCCGCTTTCCCAGATTTTGTCCCAGGTCCGGTTTGCATTCAGCTTGAGGATCATCGCAGGGACGGTGTTGACCATCAGTTCGTCAATCCCGTCCCCGTCAATGTCTCCGATCGCAAAGTTTTTCGCCATCGCGCGGTCGAACGTGCCTTTGTAGACGGCGATCGGCGGGCCGTTAGGCGAAGATTCGTCGACCAGCCGCAGTTCGTTATTGCCCATCAGCAGCAGTTGGCTGCCGCTGCCCGGCAAAAATTTTCCCTTGCCGACCAGCGCAGCTCCCGGATACTGCGGGGACGCTTCTTTGCCGAAAGCGGCCGACCAATTTTGCCGCGATTCCTGTACCGAGCGGGCGGCGCGATCCTGCATGGCGACCGTGACCGATAGCGGATCGAAGAAACTGGTCAGCACCGTTTTCGGATCGTCCACCGGGGTAAAGTGCTGCTTTACCGCGCCATTTTCCACCGTCCAGCTGGATGCGTAGTACGGGAAGCCGGCCAAACCGAACGATGTGAATGGCAGTGCAGCGACCTCCTCTTTGCTGGCCGTGTGTTTTTTGTATCCATCATCTGCTGAAAACCGCAGCACATCGGTATGTTCCAGCTGGGATTTCAATTTTTCGGCGGCGTCGAGCGGGTTCTTTTTACCCGTTGGATCGGCCGCCTTGATGTCTGCATCGGTCAGCTTGCGATAGTCGCCCAGCGTGTAGATGTTCCTTCCCTGTCCGACCACCGGATAGACCGAAAAAAGCGGCCTGCGGTCCAGGACCTCGCTTTTGAACGGCAGCCGAAACTTCGCGTAAAAGGGCATGTCCCAAAACGGCACGATCGCCAGAAAAACAGCGAGCGCCGTCACCACCGTCAGCGTGTAGCGCCAGCGAATCCGCCCGTAGGAGGAGGCGATCCAGCCGAGGATGGCAAACAGCAGCGGAAACTCCAGGAATCGCCAGGCGAGGGAATCAGAATAAATGTTCATCACGCCGTAGCTGACGAGCAGGATCAAGAGCGACAACAGGGCGAACCATCGGCGCCAGGGCCGCGGGATGGCAAAGAAACCGAGCAGCGCCCCTGCGCCCAAAACCAGGAGTCCGATAAAGGAAAAATCGAGCAGCAGCGGAATCACCGCCAACTGGTAGAGGGCCACCAGAAAGATCGAGTACAGGGCGAGCAGCGCGATTTTTTTCATGCAGTGTGTCCCTCCTTCTCGCCGGATCGGGTGAGGATCACCGTGAGGCTGACGAAGAACCAGAACAGGAAGTTCATCGCCGGGACCTCGAATACGTTTTCGACCCCGTTTTGCAGCAGCACGGCCAGAATTCCGGTAAACATGCCAAGCAGCAGCGGCCACTCCTGCCGGGCCCGCAGCGGCTTAAAAATGCGGCTGTACAAATCCCGCACCACCGTGACGAATAAGGCGAGCATCGCGGACAAACCGACCAGTCCCATTTCAGCCGCCGTCTTTGCGTAATAGTTGTCCACATAATTGATGCCCAACCGGCGGGCGGCCACGGCGCCGCCGAAATGCCCCATCCCCGCCCCGAAAAACGGGTTCCCGCGAATCACGTCATACGCGGTCAGCCAGCGGGCGATCCGGCCGTCGCGGGCAGCTTTCAGCCAGTACACTTTGTCGAACAGCTGGAACACCCGAGTATGAACCTGCGGTACAAACATCGCGGCGACCGCGGCAATCAGGATCAGAAGCAACAGCCGGCGGTCAAACAAAGCGGCGGTCACAGCCAGGGCGGCAAACAACGCCAGCCAGGCGCCGCGCGTGTACGTGAACAAAAGCGATGCCAGGGTGACGAGTGCAATCAAAGCGAACAGCACCCGCTCCCTGGTCGAACGGGTGCTCAGCGTCATACCGGCGGCGATCGGGAACATCAGGGCCATATAGCTGCCCATAATGTTCGGGCTGCCAAAGACGGAATACACCCGCGTGCGCACCGTTTCGCTTGCGTCAACCCAGCCGGGCGGCATCGGAGCTTTCGTGACATATTGATAAACGCCGTGCAGACCGATCAGCAGAGCGGCAAACAAGGCGTAACGGACCAGTTTTTCCGCCAATGCCCGGTCCACGCAGAAGGGAAGCACAAACGCGAAGAGCGAATACCAGTAAATCGCGCGGAATCCTTCGAAATCGATGGAGAAGCTGGCGAGTCCGACCGCCAGGTAGGCGATTCCAAGCAGCCAAAACGCTTTCAACATCCGGTAATGCGGCAGCGGTTCCAGGCGTTCGCCGGCCAGGAAGCGGCCTGCCGCCAGCGCGGCGAGTCCCGTCAAAATCAGCTTATCCCACAAGGGGCCGACGACGGAGCCTGCGACCGGAATTTTCCGCAGCAGGAAATCGACGGCCGGAAAAAAACAAAGCGCGGTGAGACTCCACAATTTGAATCTTTCCATTTTCACGGAATCTTTCTCCTTCCCGATTCATTCCCTGTCCGATTATATCATAAGATGGGACGCGAACGAGATTGGCGAAATGTGACAGGTTTGCGGAAAAGGGCCTGGACTCAATTGAAATT
Source organism: Effusibacillus pohliae DSM 22757 (assembly GCF_000376225.1). NCBI lineage: Bacteria > Bacillati > Bacillota > Bacilli > Caryophanales > Alicyclobacillaceae > Effusibacillus > Effusibacillus pohliae. The sequence goes on along the minus strand of NZ_AQXL01000132.1, from coordinate 3,148 downwards.
TTTGCATACAATATGGCTGTGAACGCAAAAAGAACGACAGACAGTTTGTCTTGCTGCTGGTTTCGATGTATGGGACAATAGGCTCGGAGGGATGAATCGGATGGAGGAGTTAAAATTCTTCATGGCCCAGGTGCTGGAACGTTTCGACCAGATGGACAAGCGTTTTGAAGCCATTGACAAACGTTTTGAAGCGATTGACAGACGCTTTGACGCAATCGACAAACGCTTCGATGAGATGGACAAACGCTTTGAGGCCTGGATCATGCGCTATCCAGCACAGCCAGAATCCATGAAGATATGGGCCAATTGCGTTTTGATGTAAACACCGCCCTCCACAACAGTGCGCTGGCGTTGTCGAAGGTAACGGCTCCCTCCGCTCCGCAGGCCGGGTGAATGACCGGCCGTCTGTTTTGATACTTGGCACAGGCCGAAGCCTGTGTTTTTTTGTGCTTGCAAAATGTTAAGATTCAGCAGGCGGGACGGCGAACTACTAGCCTGCAACATGCCGATCTGATATTATCATCTTATATGGAAACTCATCGGTCGGAACATTCGTGACAGGGAATGTGTGGTGATAGGCAGTGGCAGCACCGACGAGAATTCTATACATCATTGGCGGCGGTGAATTCGGCGGGGCGGAGCGGCATGTGCTCGATCTTGCGAAGTCGCTGGATCAAAGCGAGTGGGCTCCGCGTGTCGCCGTTTTCTATGAGGGGGAACTGGCGCAGCGCTTGCGCCAGGTGCAGATCCCTGTAACCCTGCTGGCGCCCGCCAAATTGTCCGCTTTGGCCGGCATCGTACCGGTGCGGAAACTGATCCGCGAGTGGCGGCCGGCGATCGTCCATACGCACGGCGTACGGGCCAACCTCTCGGGCCGTCTGGCCAACAAGGCGGAAGGGTCGCCGGCGAGAGTGATCACCACCATCCACAGCCTGCTGCCGCTCGATTATCCGGTGGCCTGGAAGCGGATCCTGTTCGGATGTTTTGAAAAATGGACCTGGCCCTACACCGATCATTTTATCGCGGTATCCCGCACGATGCTGGATTGGCTGCTGCAAGAAGGACTGCCCCGGGACCGGACGTCTGTCATCCACAATGCGATCCAGCTGCCGCCGGTTCTCCCACGGCGCCCGGAATATTCCGCTTTACGGGAAGAACTGGGCCTGCCGCAACATGCGATCCTCGTGGGAACCGTCGCCCGGCTGCACAAGGTGAAGGGGCACACGTACCTGATGCAGGCGGTTCGCAAGCTGAAGGAAGAACGTCCGGATGTCCACTACGTGTGGGTGGGCGGCGGCGAGATGGAGCAGGAATTGCGTGAACAGGTCCGCCGGAACGGGCTGCAGGATGTGATCCATTTTCTTGGCGTGCGGCAGGATGTGCCCGAACTGCTGCCGCAATTCGACCTGTTTGTGCTGCCTTCCGTCTATGAAGGATTCGGGCTGGCCGCGCTGGAGGCGATGTTGGCGGGCGTGCCGGTGATCGCTTCGGCTGTCGGCGGTTTATTGGAAGTGATTGAGGACGGCCACGACGGTTTGCTGGTTCCGCCGAAAAATGCGGAGGCTTTGTACCAAGCGCTGAAGCGGGCGCTGTCGGCGCCGGAACAGATGGAACAGATGGCGCGGGCAGCCCAGCAAAAAGTGCTGGAGCAAAACTCGTTGCCGCGACTGGTGCGGGAAACCACCGGCCTCTACAGAAAAATTTTAAACGGGTGAAACCTTTTTGAAACTTGAAACGTCTTAGTCTTATGGAAAGGCCGTTTGCCGATTGGCCTGCCAGGACGAGGGCGTTTTTCTATTTTTCAATCAAAAAGGACTTGCTAAACTATGGAAAATGGTATAGAATGAAATCCTGATGCATAAGGATTTTAGGGTGCAGGAGTTTGTAATAGTTGGAAACGGGCCGGAACCACTTTACGGGATCGGAACTGGCGGGTATAATTCCAATCAGTAGGATGAATCTTCTACCATTTATGACATAGATTCGAGAAATTGGTAACCGCTCGCCTCGGATGCCATTACATAGCAAACGGAAAGAGGAATTTCTCGAATGGTGTCGTAATAAGTAGTAGAGGATGTTCACAACAAGCCATTTTCAAAAATGGCTTTTCAAGCAGAAGAGTACACTGAGGGGAGTGATGCTGACCTGCGAGGGCAGGCACACGAAGGAGCACCCGAGATTTTTCCTGCATGTAATATCTGAGGGAAGAAAATTTAAAAAGGGCTCCCGGCGTACATAGAACGGTGTGCAAATGAAGACCCGAGTAGGAATCATGCAAGAGATTTGGGATGGATCGGCAACACACTTTCCTATCAGTAGTCTTACGAAACATCAGAGGAGGAGAAACGAAAGGATGAAAAAGAGAATCTCTGGCGCTCTTGCGGCAGCACTCGTTCTTGGAACTGTAGCTCCGTCCGCATTTGCTGCTACCAGTTTCAACGACATCGACAGCTCCTACGCAAAGCAAGCGATCCTTGAACTTGCTGACAAGGGTATTCTCTCGGGTGTGGGCAACGGCCAATTCAACCCGCAAGGCACCCTGACCCGTGAGCAGTTCGCCACGATCGTTGTGAAGGCACTCGGCCTGCAAGCGAACGCAACCACCTCGTCTTTCACCGACGTATCCGGTTGGTCGGTTCCGTATGTGGAAGCTGCTTACAAAGCCGGTATTATCGCTGGCGTGGGTGGCGGCAAGTTCAATCCGACGGGGATCGTGACCCGTGAACAAGCGGCTGCTATTTTGGTGAAGGCTGCTCAATATCAAAAGGTGAGTGTTGACCTGAACGCTCCGCTCAACTTCTCGGATGCTTCTCAAGTTTCCGACTGGGCGAAGCAATATGTTGCAGCGGCAGCTAAACTGGGCCTTGTAAAAGGAGCTGACGGGAAGTTCGACCCGCAAGGCAACGCTACCCGTGAAGCGGCTGCGGCTCTTGCAAAGAACCTGTTGACTGCGATCCAAACAGCAAACTACCAAATCACTCCGGGAACGGCTAACCTGGCAGTGGGTCAAGCGCAGCAGTTCTCCGTTCCGGGTGCGAAGAGTGTGGTTTGGTCGGTATCCGGTAACGGTGTAATCGACCAAAACGGGAACTTCGTAGGTACCGCTCCTGGTTCCGCAACCATCACCGCTGTAGCGGATGGCAAGACG